>CAYVPZ010000305.1:0-6150 GCA_964453955.1 uncultured Solibacteraceae bacterium
GCAGCGGAAGAAATCGTGGCGCGGTTTCGCTCGGAACGGCAGATTCTGGCCAACCTGGAGCATCCCAACATTGCGCGGCTGTTGGACGGTGGGGCCGATAGTCAGGGCATGCCCTACCTGGTGATGGAGTACGTGGAGGGTGTGGCGCCGCTCGCGTATTGCCAGAATCTGGGCCTTTCCGTGCCGCGGCGGCTGGCGCTGTTCCGGCAGATTTGCGCGGCCGTGCATTATGCGCATCAGCGCATGGTGGTGCATCGGGATCTGAAGCCGAGCAACATTCTGGTCACTGCGGAGGGCGTGCCGAAGCTGCTCGATTTTGGAATCGCCAAGGTCCTCGATCCGGATCCCGCCGCGCCCGCCGGCAGCAGCACCGCAACCGTCCTGCGCATGATGACGGCGCGCTATTCGAGTCCCGAACAAGTGAGGGGTGAACCGGTTACCACCGCGTCCGACGTCTACTCGCTCGGCGTGCTCCTCTACGAGCTGCTTACCGGGCAGTCTCCCTACCGGAATCCGAATGCGCCGGCGCATGAGTTAATGCGAGCGGTATGCGAGGAGGAACCTCCCCGGCCGAGTGTCTGGGCGGCAAAGTTGAAGGGCGATCTGGACAACATCGTCCTGCGGGCTCTGCGGAAATCGCCTCAGGCGCGCTACGCATCGGTCGATCAGTTTTCGGAAGATATCCTGCGTCGCCTCGAAGGGCGGCCCGTACGCGCCCGCGGCGATGCGCTTGTTTATGTTGCCGCCAGATTTATCCGCCGCCACCGCGTCATGGTTCTGGCCGCCGCGCTTCTGCTCTGTTCATTGACCGGCGGTTTGATCGAAGTGGCTCTGGCCAGGGCGCGCGCGGACCGGCGCTTCAACGAGGTCCGCCGTCTGGCGCATTCCGTCATGTTCGACTATGCCGACGCCATCGATCGTTTGCCGGGCGCCACTCCGGTCCGGGCTCGGCTGGTGAGAGACGCGCTGACCTACCTCGACAATCTCTCGAAAGAGGCGGACACTCCGCAACTGCGGCGCGAGATCGTGGACGCCTATGTCCGCGTGAGCAACCTGCAGGGCAACGAATACCAGAACAACCTCGGCGATACGGCGGCGGCACTGGTCAGCGCACGCAAGGCCGTCGCCGCGGCGGAGAACGTGCTAAGGGAAGACCGGACGCCGCCGGCTCTGGGCTCGGTGGCGGATGCATTCTCCACTTATGGCGATCTCCTCTATTCGACCGGAAACCTCCCCGCCACCGGCCGCGCTTACGAACGCGCGATCGGCCTTCGCCAGGAAATCGCGGCGAAATCTCCGGGAGATCTCGGAAATTACATTGCCCTTTCCATCTGCTTCCGCCACATGGGCGACCTCAGTGGAGGCTATGGTTTCCGAAGCCTTGGGAAGACCGCTGATGCCCTTGCATTTTACGGACAAGGTAAGGCACTGGTCGCGAAGCTGGCGGCGCAATTTCCCGGGAACGTGGACGTTGCCAAGGAAAGCTATAAGACGTTGTTGTCGCTCAGTTCCGCGGAATCCGTAATGGGCATGCGGGAAGAGGCCGCCAGGGATCTGGATGAGGCGCTGGCACAAATCGAGAAAGCCGGCGCGACGCATCCCAACGACGCCAATATCGAGGTGGAACTGGCGATTGCGGAAGCCCGGTCCGGACAGATGCTGCTCGACAGCGGAACCGTTACCAGCGCCATTCCGCACATCGCCCGCGCCGGCAGCCTGGTGCGGAAACTGCTTGGCGCCGATCCCGGGGACGCCATATATCGCCGGAATCAATTGGTAGTGGAAACCGAGTGGGCGGCCGCTCTGCGCGGCGCGGGTCGAATCTCGGAGGCCGTTGCGCACAACGAACTGGCCCTGCACCTTGCTCAAGCCCTGAGCCGCGATGCGCCAGCGAGTGTGCAGTATCGCTCCGAAGTCGGAATTAGCGAGCGCAAACTATCCGAAGGACTGCTGGCTGGCGGTAACGCGGCCAGGGCGCTGGATCATGCCCGGCAGGCTGGGCTGATCCTCTGCCAGAATGAGCCGTCTCCGGTGGATTCGTACAATCTCGCCAATTGCGGTCGCGCGCTCGTAGCGGCCGGCAATGCGCACCTTGCCTTGCACCATCCGAATGCGGCGGTATTAGCGTACCGGAAAGCAGAGAAGATGGCTTCCGCACTCTCGCAGGCGGATCCGGTCAACGTTATCTTTCGCTCCGATTGGGCCCGCTCGCAAGTGGCTCTCGCCGGTGGGCTGACTCAGGTGGCCGACTATCAAGCGGCCCGCGGCATGTACGAGGGAGCATTGACATGCTGGTCTATCCTGCGTCAGGCCAAATCCCTGTCCGCCGAGGACGCCCATCGCGCCGACAATGCCGCACAGGCTCTCGCAGCGCTCCGGTCCCAACGCTAATCCGGAACGCTTAGCGTAACCCGCCAGGGAGCAGCTCAAACTCACCGAGCGCAGCGAGATAAACGAGGGGGCTGCTGTTGGAGACGACCAAGGACTATCCGACCTTGCGTGTCGTCAACTGATCGATAGCTTTCCCGTCCGCTTCCCAATCTCCCGCGGTGTAGATGACATACGGGATACCGCGCTGCCTGAGCAATTCCATGAAGGCAATCCGCTCCAGCCCGAGGTCACGTGCGGCCTTGCCGGCGGTGATCCTGCGACCCGCGAAGAGGGAGAGGATGGCCCCTGGAGCTCGACCTTATCGGCAGCGTCGTAGGCGACGTTGACTTCGATCTCCAGCTTCATCCCATCTTGTATTGTACTGTCGATAGAAATGTAGGTGCCCAGTGCATCCGGGTTCAACAGGGCTCAACAGATTTCAACAGGGTGCTCGTATCTACTTGAAACCTAAGCAATTGGAAACAAGGCGTTTTCGAGTGACGCCGGAAATCCCACAAGCGGCGTGCCACCGGCTGGGCGAACGATTGCGACGAAGTGTCTCGCGCGGGTCGGGCCGACTCTTAACAGGCGACGGCTTTTCTCACATGGCGGCTGCTCTCTCCGACGAGACCTCCTTAAGCTGTTCAATCTCGCCAATTGCCGGGCCGAGATCACGGAGCCGGTTAAGCGCGTCTTGCCACATTTCGGCAAGGCCACTGGCGGGGAGCCGAAGGACGGCGTCACGGAGCGACCTCCATTCGCGAAAGCGCGATGCATGCGAGTAGCGACTGGTCGCGCTCCTGCAGGTCGGCCCGGGGAACCAGCCCCGATTTCCACTGGAGCCTCCAAGTTTCGTTCGGCGTGCCGCTACTTCCGATCATGGTCCGCAGGAGCAATTCGAGGTTCCAGCATTTCCGGGGCGTTGCCGAGAGAGTCCTCGCGCACTCGTCCTGTGCAATCCTGCGCACACACCGTTAGAACAGAGCTAGGACGAAAATTGTCCTTGCAAAGAAGCAAGACGTCTGTAATACTGGGAAAACCTCTCGGGGGCTCACTTTGGACTGAGACCCTCTGGAGGTGGCAACGGTACTACTAGATAGTGATACTTAGGTTAGTTCCTATTCTAGTTACAGTGCGTGTTTCGGAGGAGGAACGCACTAGGTTTGGTATCTCAGGACAGTCAGCCAGCCCACTTGACTGTGCAAGGCACACGCATTAAAGTGGGTTTCTTTGCCCCTTAGGGGGAGAGACAACGGTTGGCCAGCCGGCTGGACGCTTGGCGTTTCCTCTGTTGACGTTAGCGTGAGTCAGTGGAGGTGTGTCTGATTCCGCTGAATCAGCGGCCTGGGACTCAAAGGGCGGAGCTTGTCCTGATGCATGAGTCCACATTCGCAGCCGATTTCCTGCGTTGAAGCTATACGCGGTGAAGCTATATAAGGAAGCCGACCAGCGCCGCCATGCCCCCCTACGCGATCGACACGGGCAGCGCTCCGCGCGCGCCATCGGCATGCCTACAGCGGGGCAGGAGTGGCAGACGTGCGTCCGACGGGCGGCAGATCAGTGTCGAAGGCGTCGCGGCAACCCCATGAGTGTCTATAAGCCTCGTTCCCGCATGATCAGCATACGCCTTTCCGACGAGGAGTACGTCGGCCTCAAGCGGCTTTGTTCGGCTACCGGCGCGCGAAGCGTCTCCGATCTGGCGCGCGAGGCGATGCGTGTTCTGCTGAACGGAGTCAACCGCGAGGACATGCTGGGTAGCCGGATCGATGAGGTCCACAGCCAGGTACGGACCCTGAATCGGAAGATCGAAGAGCTTTCGGCCCGGCTGGCGGTAGCCGGCCCGGGCGGGCAGGTCCGATGAATGTCCCCGTGGCACAGGTCACCCGTCGGCGTTATTCGAGGAGCCGGGTTGCTCCCAAGAGTCTGTTGTCAGGACAGATTGTTCATGAAGCCACCCTTCTCTCGTGCGGCGTCTCGGTGTCCCAGGTGCGGCTCAAAGTGGTTGCACCGCTCGTTGCAGCGCCGTTTCCTCGAACGTGCGATCGGCATTCTCTTTCTTCCCTGGCGCTGCGAAGACTGCTATTTCCGCTTCTTCAGCTTCCGCCGCGGATTCCACGACCAAAAGGCCGGATGAATCCGGGCTGTGCAAGTCGCCGGTCCGCGCGCGGTTCGGCCCTTTTCGCATGATGGCTCGCAAATCCAGAATGGTCAGTTTTCGCCTCTCGTATGAGGAGTATGAGCTTTACCGCCAGGCCTGCGCCGCCGTGGAGGTTCACAGTCTCTCAGAACTGGCCCGTGTAGCTATGCAGCAGTTCATTCAGGGACATAATGGAACAATGCCGGTAGACGACCAGTTGCGCGACCTCCGCGAAAGGGTACAATCCCTGTCCCACGAGGTCGAGCGCATCGCGCAACGGGTCGAATGCCATGACGTCGCACCGGGTGTCCGGTCGGCAGCAAACGGGAGTAGTTCATGAAACAGTTTCTCGTCGTCTTCTGCGGCCTCGCGGGCGCGGGTTTGGCTTTCGCCCAGGAACAGCCGCAAGTTCCCGTCCGGATCGGGGGCGCCACCACACTCAGCGTCACGGACGGCTCCACCAACCTTCCCGTGGAGATCATCGGCCCTGACGACCTAATCGGGGTCACGGTGTACGATTCGCCGGAGCTCACCCGCACCGTGCGCGTCAGTCCCGAGGGCTATATCCGTCTGCCCATGGTGCATGAGCGCATCCAGGCCGCCGGTTTCTATCCCGCAGGTCTGGAGAACGCCATCGCGGACGCCCTGGTCAAGGAGCAGATCCTGGTGGATCCCATCGTCACGGTCTCGGTGGCCGAATACCGCAGTCGGCCGGTGAGCGTCGTCGGCGCGGTCAAGGCGCCGATCACCTTTCAGGCCACCGGGAACATTACCCTGCTCGATGCCATCGCCAGGGCTGGCGGCCTCGGCGACGACGCCGGCGCCGAAATCCTGGTCAGCCGCGGGCAGTCGTTGCCCGACAACACCCGTGCCACGCTGGTGCAGCGCATCTCCGTGAGGGCTCTCATAACCGCCACCGATCCGGCGCTCAATATCAGCCTCCACGGAGGCGAGGAGATCCGCGTTCCACAGGCCGGCCGGATTTTTGTGGTGGGCAATGTCAAGATGCCCGGCACCTACCCGCTCACCGATGGTGCCGAGAGTAGTGTGCTCAAGGCGCTGGCCCTTTCCCAGGGTCTACAGCCCTACTCTTCCAACACGGCCTATATTTACCGCACTGAAGGCGGCAACGGCGGGAAGAACGAAATCCCCATCAACCTGAAGAGAATTATCGACCGCAAGGAGCCCGATGTGCCCGTGCTGGCCAACGACATCATGTACATCCCGACCAACACTGGTCGCCAGGCCACCCTCGCTGCCCTGGAGAAGGGGCTCCTCATCGGCACCGGGCTCGGCGCCGCCCTCATCTACACACTGCATTGATGCTGCGTTCCCTGCGGCTCCCGAGAGAGAAACGAAGAACTCAAGATGACTGACACACCCAGACTCCTAGCCACCCCGCCGATCGCGCCATCGGCCAATCTCCCGATGCCCAGCTCCTACATGTCCCTGCCGCCCCGGCAGGACGGGGAAGCCGAGGCGCCAGCCGTTCCGCTGTCGCACTATATGTGGATTCTTCGGCGGAACACGTGGAAGATCATTGCTTTCGTGGTCACATGCATGCTTGGGACCTTCATCGTCTCCGCGCGCCTGCAGAAGATCTACGCGTCCGCCGACACCGTCGACATCGATCGTCAGGCCGC
>CAYVPZ010000306.1:0-6147 GCA_964453955.1 uncultured Solibacteraceae bacterium
CGCCGATGCCCGAGGTTTTGGACAGGATGGTGTTGGTTTCGCGGTTCATTTCCTGGAGCAGGAAGTCGATCTTCTTGCCCACCTCGCCGCCGGCGGCCAGCAGCGCCTCCACCTGGCCGGCGTGAATCTTCAGGCGCGCGATCTCCTCGCTGACGTCGCTGCGGTCGGCGAGGATAGCGGCCTCCTGAGCCAGCCGCTGGGGTTCGACGGAGGCGCCGCGGAGCAGCTCGCTCAGGCGCTCGGTCAGGCGATTCTGCAGCAGGGGGACGGCGGAGTCGCGAATCTGCTCGAGTTCGGCGGCGCGTTCCTGCACCGCGCGGTTATGAGCGCCGATGAGGGAGACGAGTTGTTCGCCCTCGCGGGCGCGGAATTCGTTGAGGTCGCTGAGGGCCTTCCGGAACAGGGCCAGAATTTCGCTCTCCGCGGCCTCGGGGAGGGGCTGGTCCGCTTCGCCGGCCACCATCCCGGGTACGCGCAGGGCGGCGTTGAGATCCGGTTGCGCGCCGGCCAGGCCGAGCTCCTTGGCCGCCTGGCGAAACGCGCCCAGCCACGAGAGAAACAGCGCCTCGTTCAGCCCGCCGCCGCCGCTCACCGATGGTATCCAGGTGGCGCGAATATCCAGGTGGCCGCGGGCCACGCTCTCCTTGATGGCCGCTCGCAGGGCGTTCTCGAAGGCGTCGAAGGCGGGGGGCAGGTGGAAATGCGGATCGAGCCCGCGGTGGTTCAGGCTGCGGATGCCGATGGAGATCTCGCCCCACTCGCCGGAGTGCTGGACGTGGGCGTAGCCGGTCATGCTGCGGACGGGGCGACGGGTGGATGGGGTCATGGATTCACCGAGAAAACACTCTTAGCCGCCGGTGAACACAGATGAACACGGATAATTATTTTTGTTTTTGATCTGTGTTTATCTGTGTTCATCGGTGGCTATTCAGACGGTCGGGTCCGGTTCCAGGAACTGCAGCTCGTGCAGGCGCTGGTAAATGCCGCCGCCGCCGATGAGTTCGTCGTGAGAACCGGCTTCCACGATTTTTCCTTTGTCGAGTACCACGATTTTATCGGCTCGGCGAATGGTGGACAAGCGGTGTGCGATGACGATCACGGTGCGGTGCTCCATGAGCCGCTGCAACGCCTGCTGCACCAGCATCTCCGATTCGGTGTCCAGGTGCGAGGTGGCCTCGTCCAGAATCAGGATGGGCGCGTTCTTGAGCAGCGCGCGGGCGATGGCCAAACGCTGCCGTTGGCCGCCGCTGAGACGCACGCCGCGCTCGCCGATGAGCGTATCGTAGCCGTGCGGCATGGCCAGGATGAACTCCTCTGCCAGGGCGTTGCGCGCGGCCGCGCGAATTTCGTCCGGCTTCGCGTTCCTCTTGCCATAGCGGATGTTGTTGGCGAACGTGTCGTTGAACAGGAAGGTGTCCTGGGCCACGATGCCGATATGGTCGCGCAGTGAGGCGAGCTGCAGGTCGCGGATATCGCGCCCGTCGATGCGGATGGAGCCGCCGGTGACATCGTAAAAGCGCGGCACCAGATTGGCCAGCGTGGTTTTGCCCGCGCCGCTGGGGCCCACCACCGCCACGACTTCGCCGGCCTTCACCTCCAGACTTACGCCGTCCAGCGCAAAGCCGTCCGGCGCGTCGGGATAGTGGAACACGACATCCCGCAGCGCAATGGCGGACTGGAACCTGGTCAGCTTCGCCGCGTTTGGCTTCTCCTGCACGTGTTGTTCGCCGTCGAGATACTCGAAGACTTTTTGCGACGCGCCCAGCGCCTGCTGGAAGATGTTGTGGATTCCGGTGAGGCGCTTCACCGGCTCGTAGAGAAACAGCAGCGCCAGCACGAAGCTGGTGAACTGGCCGGCGGTCATGGCATGGGCTTCAATCTGCCCGCGCGCGTAGGTGAGCAGGCCGACGATGGTGAGCGCGCCGAAAATCTCGATGATGGGCGAGGCGACGGCCTGCTGGGACACGTAGCGGAGCATGCTGGTCTTCAGCCGGTTGGCCGCCAGACGGAAACGATTCGACTCCATTTCCTCGGTGCCGAACGACTTCACCACCTGATGCCCGCTGATGGTTTCCTGCAGGATCTGGTTCATCTCGGCGGTGTCATCCTGGGCGCGGCGGCTGGTTTTGCGGATGCGCCGGCCGAGGCGGGCGGTGGGCACCAGCACGAAGGGCAGCACGGTAAGGCTGACCAGCGCGAGTTTCCAGTCGCTCTGTATGACCATGAACAGGAGCCCGGCGGCGGTGAACGTCTGCCGCAGAAAATCGGCCAGCATGTTGGAGACGGCGGTCTGGATTTTGTCGATGTCGTTCATCACCGAGGACATCAGGCGGCCGGTGGAGTTGGCGCTGAAAAACTGCGTGTCCTGGCGGAGAATGCGGTCGAAAACGCGCTGGCGCAGATCGGTGACGGTGGAGAGGCCGACGTAGTTAATCAGGTAGTTGCCGAAGTAATCGCAGCAGGCCTTGACCAGGAACGCTCCCAGCAGGCCGCAGGCCACCATGGTCCAGACGTTGTGGATGTGCGCGGGGAAGATCTGGTGCAGGTAGATCTGGTGGTGGAACAGGGGACGAGGGAAGAGCGGCACCGGCTTGTCGGCGGAGGCCGGGTTGAGGACGCGGTCGAAGATGGGCGGGATCAGGGCCACCACCATCGCGAAAGTGGCGCCGACGCCAGCCATCAGAACGACGCTGGCCAGCAGCGTGAGCGTGTACGGACGGACGTAGCGCAGCAGCCGGCGCAGCTCGTTCATGCTTTCACCCTCAGGTGTTCCAATGCTTGCACGGCGCGCTGGAGCGGTATGGCGTGGATGCCGGCGGGGTCGGCGAGGACAATGTCGGAATTGCCGAAAAAGATCAGCGAAGGCAGGCCGAATGCGGCGGCCATGTGCGCGGGCCCGCTGTCAGTGCCGATGAAAAGCGCGGCGCTCGAGAGCAGCGATTTGACTTGTTCGAGGCCGGCGCCCTGCAGGCAGCGGTGGGCGGGGAAGGGGGTCATGTCGTCGGTGGCCGAGCCGATGAAGACGGGATCGAGACCGGTGTGCGAGGCGAGGGCGAGGAAGCGATCGGCCGGCCAGGTTTTGTCGGGCGCGGAGGCGAAGGGGTGGACGACGACGGTGGTCGAGTTGTCGGCCTTTTGCGTGGCCCCGGCGAACAATCGCGCCGGCGGGATTCCCTGGAGAGGCACGCCGAGCCAGAACACGGCGGAAGCGATGTGCTCGGACGTGTGCGCTTTGCGGCTGATTTCGAGGATGGGCTGCGGTTTGCGAATGCGCAGATTGTAAACCAGGCGAAAGCGGAATTGCTCGAACCCGGCGCGAAGAGGGGCGCGCGATGCCACCGTGAGTTGCGCGCTACGCGGGCCGCCGTGCAGGTTCAGGCAGAGGTGCGGACGCCACCGCGCCACCGTGAGAGGGGATGGAGCGAGCGTGCGGCTGACGTCCGGATTGTGCGAGAAAACCGGGGCGAAGCGGTCCTCGACGACGACGGCGATTTCGAGATCGGGGCGGGTCTGTTTCAGCAGCGCCAGCGCGGGGGTGGTGAGCACGCAGTCGCCCAGGGAGCGGAGGCGGACCACCGCGAAACGCGCGCGTTCGGAAAGGCGCTGGAAGACGCAATCCATCCGGAAAATCAGTCTTCGATCCGCGCCTCGTCAATGAGCATCACGGGGATGTCGTCGCGGATGGGATAAACGCGCTTGCACTCGACGCACTTCAGCCCGGTGCCGGTCGGCTTCAGCTCCAGCTCAGCCTTGCACAGCGGGCACACCAGGATTTCCAGGAGCTCCTTGCTGATGGCCATAGTACTTCAAGTGTAGCCTGATACGGGGTTGGGGCTGGTAGCATCTCGATAAACGCTGCGAGGCCTCGTTCTCTACCACCAGCGGCCAGTCTGAGTTCTGAACTCGAAGGTCTTGATCGCTGGATCGTCAGCATAGTGCCTGAGATATTCGTCCGTCATCTTCCATGCGGCATTCCTTCCTTGTGGGAAATACTCACAAAGGCGCTTCTGGGAAAGGATGAATGCTCGTATTGTGTCCCCCGCATCAACGACAACCGCAAAATAGGGAACGCATCCAAAGGCCTTGCACGCCGCCTCCGCTTTTGCGAAATTGTCCCTTGGAATGTTGACGGGGTCTTGTTCCGTCGTTTTCGTGCGGCAGCGACTCTTGACTGATATGCCCATTCTCTCCTCTGAATGTGGGCAGCGGGCGATGATGTCGATTCCGGTGTGATCCACAAGTGCACACTCAAAGCCATACTGAGAGCCAGTAAAGCACCATTGCTTCTCCGAAATTGCCGCAGATTTTAGTGTGTCGAGTACTCTTGGTGACCTGGAGTTTCCTCTCAGCCATGCGATACCCCTCCCTCACAGAACAGTCAACACCAGAAGGTCATGCTTGATGTTCACGATCTCTCGGCGCGCCTCGCCGTCCGCGACAGGCTGGTCGGGGAGGAGTCTGAACGTTCACTGCAACCGTACGTTCGTCGACGATTCCAAACCATCCACCTCATGCAGCGTCAGCGTCATCTTCCGCGCCTTCTGCACCTCGGCCAGCGGTACCTCGAAGCGCACCGCCGCCATGCGGTCGAACATCTCGCGCGGCCGGATCTGGTCTTGTATGGTCAGCACCGGGTTGTACTGGTTGCCGAGAAAACGATTGAACGCGAGCACCTGCGGCACGTCGGCGCGGGCGATCACCTGGCCATCCACGGTCTCGCCGTTCGCCTTCGTCAGCGTGGCGGTGACGTCGCCCACCACGAAGCGCACATCCGATACATTGGCGACGCGAAAATCCACCACCACCGCGGTGCTGTTTTCGTCGAGCGCGCCCACGCGCGGCTTCACCAGCTTCCACTCGAGCGCCAAATGCGCGCCCTTCGTGCCGCCGAGAATGAAGATCACCACCACCGCCACCACGGCGATGCCGATGCCCACGGGAATCAGGAGCCGTTTGTCCACTGCGTCTATTCTATGCTGCTTTACAGCGCACAACGGACGCGGCGTCGTCGGTTTCGGGTTTGTCGGAGTGGACGCCGCGTCCTGTGCGCTATGTGGTCGGCACGGCGGGCAGGGCGGCCAGCGCATCCGCCAGGTCCGCGTGGTCGTAGTCCTGGTCCGCCAGTTTGCCGGCGAAATAATCGGTGTAGGCCTGCATGTCGAAATGGCCGTGGCCGGAGAGGTTAAAGAGAATAACCCGGCTGCGACCCTCCTCGCGGGCGCGCAGGGCTTCGTCGACGGCCACCGCCACCGCGTGCGTCGATTCCGGCGCCGGCACGATGCCCTCGGTGCGCGCGAACTGCACCCCCGCTTCGAAGCAGCGCAGTTGCCTCACGGCCCGCGCTTCAATGAGCCCCAACTCCTTCAGATGGCTCACCAGCGGCGACATGCCGTGATAGCGCAGCCCGCCGGCGTGGAATCCGGGCGGAGTGAAGGAGGACCCCAGCGTGTGCATCTTCACCAGCGGCGTCAGGTGCGCGGTGTCGCCGAAATCGTAGGCGTAGTTGCCGCGGGTGAGGCTCGGGCAGGCCGCCGGTTCCACCGCGATCACGCGGGAGCGCTGTCCGCCGCGCAATTGCGCGCCTAGGAACGGGAAACTGATGCCCGCGAAATTCGAGCCGCCGCCCGCGCAGCCAACAATAATGTCCGGATAATCGCCGGCCATCTCCAGTTGCTTCATCGCTTCCTGGCCGATGACGGTCTGATGCAGCAGCACGTGGTTCAATACGGAGCCCAGCGAGTATTTGGTATCCTCGCGGCTGGCGGCCACCTCCACCGCTTCGGAAATAGCGATGCCCAGGCTGCCCGGATGATCGGGGTGCTTCTCCAGAATGGCCCGCCCGGATGCGGTCTCCACCGACGGCGAGGCCACGCAGCGCGCGCCGTAGAGTTCCATCAGCGCCCGGCGGTAGGGCTTCTGATCGTAGGAAACGCGCACCATGAATACCTGCACGTCGATGCCGAACAGCGCTCCGGCGAAAGCCAGCGACGAACCCCACTGGCCCGCGCCCGTTTCAGTGCTGATGCGCGAGATGCCCGCTTCCTTGTTATAGAAAGCCTGGGCCACCGCGGTGTTGGGCTTGTGACTGCCGGCCGGGCTGACCCCTTCGTACTTGTAGTAGATCTTCGCCGGCGTATCCAGCGCCTG
>CAYVPZ010000307.1:0-6117 GCA_964453955.1 uncultured Solibacteraceae bacterium
TTCGAGCGAGTCGACGACGGGAGGGTTCGCTGGCACGATCTCGACTTGCCGGATGTCATCGAGCTGCGAAAGAGGTACATCCCGGAAAGTGGCCGAAGAAAGTCGATCGCATGTTCGCTGCTCGAAGACGGGTGGTTGGGACTGTTCGGGACCACCTCAATCTTTTTCCTGGCGTCGGGAGTCCTCTACTATTTGGAAGAAGCCCACTTGAAGGCGTTCCTGATCAAGGTCGCCGATACTATGCCCGGCAGTGAAATCTTGTTTGACGCCTGTTCCCCCCGCGGTCTCCGAATTGCCAATAAAAAAGTCATCAAAGCCGGAGGCATGGACGACAACGCGATTCTCAAGTGGGCGCTTCAGCGGACAAGCGACATCGAATCGTGGGATAGCCGGCTTGTTGTTATGGACGAATATCCCCTATTCCAAAACATAAAGCACATGCTCGGTTTTCGAGAGAGATGGGGGACGTTCATGTCCGATGCTTTGAAGATCATGTCAATGGTTCACCTGCGGCTTGGTTCTCGACTGCTCCCCTGAACTTCGGCGTCTCTGATTTCGTAGCAACATTTAAAGGAACGAACATGAGCATCTGGAGAGATCTGCGCAATGCCGCGCGCATGCTCCGCCGTGAACCGTGCGTTACAGCGGTGGCAATCATCACTGTCGCGCTCGGCGTCGGCGCGAATACGGCGATTTTTTCGATTGTGAACGGAGTGCTTCTTCAGCCGTTGCCTTATTCCGATCCGGACCGCCTTGTAGCGCTGCGCGAAGTCATTCCGGTGATGGCGCAAACGTATCCGACAATGCCGGTGAGCGCGCGCCACTTCACGGAATGGCGGCTCCGCACTTCTTCGTTCGAGCGTTTATCGGCCGTGGCCGTTGGGACTGAGGCGCTTACCGGGGTTGGCGAACCGGAGCAAATGGATGCGGCACGCGTCTCCGCGAATCTGTTCGACACGCTGGGCGTAAGACCAAGTCTCGGACGGGTGTTCGCAAGTGGCGAGGACGAGTGTGGCGGCCAGCGCGTAGCCGTGATTTCCGATGCACTCTGGCGCCGGCGATTTCGCGCCGATACGGCCGTTGTGGGGAAGACTATTGAACTCGACAGCCAGGCTTACACCATCGTGGGCGTTTTGCCGCCGTCGTTCAGATTCCCCAGCGCACGTATGCTGGACGCAGGTCAGGTCTCCTGCGCAAAACCGGAAGTGTTTCGGCCACTTGTTTTCCGGGCTGGCGAGTTGAAGGAACTGATGAGCGACTTCAACTACACGGTGATCGCCAAACTGAGGCGCGGCGTGTCCGCCGAACGTGCCCGGGCGGAGCTGAACGTGGTGGCCGCCCAGCTCACGAAGATGTCCGGCGAGAATGTCGAACTTCGGGCTTCCGTGGTTCCAATGCGCGATTCCATCGTTGGCAAATCGCGCCGCGCCCTGTGGGTGTTGCTTGCCGCCGTCGGCATCGTGCTGCTGATCGCTTGTGTGAACCTGGCGAATCTGTTGCTCGCCCGCACCGAGAGGCGCGCCCGAGATTTGGCCGTGCGCATTGCGCTGGGCGCCGGCAGCGGGCAAATCGTGCGACAGGCATTGGTGGAGACCGTGTTGTTGGCGCTGATCGGTGGAGGCCTGGGCGTGAGTATCGCGGCGTCGAGCCTCGATGCTTTTGTCAGGAGCGCACCGGTAGGTATTCCGAGGCTGGATGAGGTACGGCTCGATCCCTGGGTGCTTCTATTCGCACTGACGATCACCACCGGCGCTGGGCTGTTATTCGGTCTCGCGCCGGCTTGGCGAGCGGCGCGCGTGGATCCGCAGGACGCATTGAAGGATGGGGGCCGCACGATCGGCAGTGCGACGGCGGGATCTCGACTCCGGGCAGGCCTGGTGGCTGCGGAAGTGAGCCTGAGCGTGATCTTACTGACCACTGCGGCGCTCCTGATTTTCAGCTTCGCCCGATTGCTCGACACCGACAAGGGCTTCCGCGCACCCACTGTCCTCGCCGGGCAGGTGCAGATTCCCTCAGGGAAATACAAAGAGCCGGCGCTGCGTAACGCCTTTCACGAGCGCGTACTGGAACGCCTCGGCGCGCAGCCCGGCGTAGGGTCGGCCGCAATCGTCACTGCGCTGCCCTTGACCGGCGAAACCTGGATCGATTCGATAGCGCTCCCCGGCGACAAGCGTCCCGATATGGAGTGGCCGATGGTGAATGTGAGGTTCGCCAGCGCGGGCTATTTCCGCACTATGGGAATCCCGCTTCTTGCGGGCCGCAGCTTCAGCGATTCTGACCGGCATCGTAACGTCGCAGTTGTCTCCGGGCGGGTGGCGCACCTGCTCTGGCCCGAAACCGATGCCGTAGGGCGAACGTTCGTTATTAACAACACCGACCGTGAGGTGATCGGCGTCGTCGGTGACGTGCTGACGGAGCCGCACAAACCGGCTGTTTCGATCGTTTACCGGCCGTATTGGGAGTGGGCTCCGAGCCAGGTAGAGCTGGTCGCCCGCGCTTCCGGCGACCCGAGATCCATCGCCGGGGCCATGCGGGCGGCCGTGCGCAACATCGACCCCGATGTTCCGTTGCCGGAGCTTTACACGATGCAGGAGGTGCTGGCTGAATCGCTTGGGCAACGGCGTTTCCAGATGATGTTGATTTCGGCGTTCGCCGGAACAGCGCTGCTGCTGGCGGCCCTGGGAATCTACGGCATGGTGTCGTACTCGGTGACGCGGCGAAGAAACGAAATGGGCGTGCGAATGGCGTTGGGTGCCCGGGCGGCGGATCTCTTCGGGATGGTGATTCGGCAGACCATGAGGCCGGTGGTCGCAGGTTTGGTGGTGGGAATTGTGGGCGCCCTGGCGAGCGAGCGCCCGCTTGCCAGTCTGCTCTATGACGCGCATGCCGGGGATCATCCCCGTATCGTCGCGGCGGTCACTGGCATCCTCTTTGCAGTAGCGCTGACAGCATGCGTCGTTCCGGCTCGCCGTTCGACACGCGTCTCTCCACTGGAGGCCCTGAGGCACGAATGATGGCAAATTTCA
This sequence comes from uncultured Solibacteraceae bacterium, assembly GCA_964453955.1. Lineage (GTDB taxonomy): Bacteria > Acidobacteriota > Terriglobia > Bryobacterales > Bryobacteraceae > CAWACP01. Next base: position 3,027 of record CAYVPZ010000307.1, read on the forward strand.
GATGCGCTGGTAAGCTTCCGCCGTTTCCGGTCCTCCCTCAGCATGTTTTGGAAAGATAGTGACACGGGCGTCCTCGTCCTGCTTGGACTGGGACTGGCTCTTCTGCATATCCTCGTCAACGGTTAGTACGGCGTTCACCGTGACGAACTGCTCACGTTCGACAATGCGCCGCATGTGGACTGGGGCTACGCTGTCTACGGCCCGGTGACGGCGGTTCTGGGCCGCGTGGAACTTGTTCTGTTTGGAACCTCTCTCATCGGCTTTCGGTTTTTCCCGGCCATCGTGCAGGGGGTCGTGCTGGTCCTCACTGGTCTCATCGCTCGGGAACTGGGCGGACTGCGCGAATCGCAGCTCGTGGCAGCAACGGCAGTCGCGATTGGCGGACCGTCCCCGTATTCGGGAGCGTCCCTCTCGTACACGACGTTCGATTATCTGTGGTGGGTGGCAGTGGCCTGTTTTGTGGCACGCCTCCTGCGTTCGGAGGACGCGCGTCGGTGGGTCGCGATTGGCGTGGCGATGGGTCTTGGCATGCTTACCAAATACTCGATGGCCTTTTTTGGTTCCGGGTGTTCTGGGAGGGATGCTGCTTACTCCGGCGCGGCGATTCTTAAGAAGCCGTCGGTTCTGGTGTGGAATTGGCCTTGCGTTCCTCATGATGGTGCATTCCAGCGCTTTGGGGAATTGTTCCCGGAGCATAAGTGCTCTGGAGCCTGTGTGGTGCGGCGGTAACCCAGGCCGAAGAGGGGAGTGGGCGACAGTCACAATTGTCCGGCCGTCCTGTTCTCGCCCCCAGTCAGCCATTCCAGAGCGGCTGTTCTAGTCGAGAAGATCGCCCCGGACCCGCCGCCCGGTTGAGCAGCGGTAGTCGTCGTAGCAAGGACCGTCCCGCGTGTTCGGGCTCTGTAGTCTTACGCCGCAGTGGGCCGGTGCATCCGCGTTTCGATCCAGCCCATCCAGCGGTCCAGGCCCGTGCCCGTTGTCGACGAGGTGCGGATGATTTCGAGCCCCGGATGAATCTGCCGCGCGTTATCGCAGGCCAGCGCGTCGTCGAACTGAAGATGGGGAAGCAGATCCACCTTGGTCAGCAGCATCAGGCCGGCCTTATAGAAAATCCCCGGGTATTTCAGCGGCTTGTCCTCGCCCTCGGTCACGCTCATCAGCACCACCTTGCCGTTCTCGCCGAGATCGTAACTGGCCGGGCACACCAGATTGCCCACGTTCTCGATCAGGAGCAAGTCCAGATCCGCCAGGTTCCAGCCGGCCAGCGCGTTCTCCACCATGCGCGCGTCCAGATGACAGGCGCCCGCGGTGGTGATTTGTTTCACGGGGAAGCCCGCGCGGGCCAGCCGGCGCGCATCGTTGTCGGTTTGCAGGTCGCCGGTCACCACGGCCACGCGCGTATCGGGCGCGAACCGTTCCAGCGTCCGCTCCAGTAGCGCGGTCTTGCCGGAGCCTGGGGAACTGATCAGGTTCAGACAGAGAATGCCGTGTTCGAGGAAGCGCTCGCGCAACGCGGCCGCAATCGCGTCGTTCGCGTTGAGCACCTTGCGCTCAATGGGAATCTGGTTCATCTTCTTCCATCTCCAGGTAGCTCAGATCCAGTTCGTCGCGCGAGCCGAGCTCAATCTCCAGCGCGGCGTCCGGAAACTCGGTGTCCCGCACCAGCACCTCGAAGCAGAAGCGCAGCGAGGAATCGTCGATTCCCGCGAACTCGCCGACACGCAGGCCGATCCTGGTGAGGCGAGCGGGCGGCCGGCGCGCCATTTCCTCCCGCACCGTGTCGATCACCGCGCTGGCGATGCCCAGCTCGTGCATGTCAGCAGATCCTCGGCAACTGTTCTCCGGCCAGCATATCAATAATCCGCGTGGGGCCGAACGGCGTCCGCATCAGCACCAGGTTGCGCGGCGCGGCGGCCACCGTTCCAATCACCCGCGCATCCGCGCCCAGCCGATGATTGCGCATGGCGCGGAGCACCGCATCGGCCGCCTCGGGCGCGACAATGGCCACCAGCTTCCCCTCGTTGGCCACATGCAACGGGTCGAGCCCGAGCATCTCGCAGGCGCCCCTGACCTCCTCGCGAACCGGAATGGCGCTCTCCTCGATCTCGATGCCGACGCCCGATTGCGCGGCGATCTCGTTCAGCGTGCCGGCCAGGCCGCCGCGGGTGGGGTCGCGCATGGCGCGAATGCCGCTGCTGGCGTCGAGCATGGCGCGGGTCAGCGTGTGCAGGGGCGCGGAGTCGCTGCCGATGGGATTGTCGAATTCGAGGCCCTCGCGCCCGGCCAGAATGGCCATGCCGTGGTCGCCGATATAGCCGCTGAGGATCACCCGGTCGCCCGGCCGGGCATTCGAAGCGGACAGGGTCCCACCCGGTCGCAGCAACCCGATGCCGGTGGTGTTCACGAACAGCCCGTCGCCGCTGCCTTTTTCCACCACTTTCGTGTCCGCGGTGGCGATGCGCACGCCCGCGGCGGAGGCGGCTTCGCCCATGGACCGGGCCACCCGGCGCAGCGTCTCCATGGGCAGCCCTTCCTCGATGATGAACGCCGCGCTCAGGAACAGTGGATCGGCGCCGCCCACCGCAAGGTCGTTGATGGTGCCGTGCACCGCCAGCGAGCCGATGTCGCCGCCGCGAAAGAACAACGGCTTCACCACGAAAGAATCGGTGGTGAAGGCGATGCGCACACCGCCGATGGCGAGCGTGGCCTGATCTTCGAGCTGGCCGAGGATGGAATTGCCGAGCGCGGGCAGGAAGACGTCGCGAATCAGGTCGGCGCTCAGCCGGCCCCCGCTGCCGTGGCCGAGCAGCACCGTGTCCCCGGACGAGAGCGGCACCGGACAGACGAACTGGTCGATCAAAATCGGCATGGTGCCCTCTCAATTGCCGGCGAGCGTCAGCAGCTCATGCCGCCGATATACATAATACGCCGCGCAGGCGCCTTCGCCCGATACCATGGGCGCTCCCATGGGCGTCTCCGGCGTGCAGCGCGTGCCGAACGCGGCGCAGTCGGGCGGCTTCTTCAGCCCCTGCAGCACCAGAGCGCTGATGCACTCGGCCGGCTCCGGGGCGGTGACGGTATCCAGATCGAA
>CAYVPZ010000308.1:0-6112 GCA_964453955.1 uncultured Solibacteraceae bacterium
TGGAGGTGTGGCGGGTATCTACAGGGAAGTTCGCGTTGTATCCTGTTCTGGTCCGCCAATGCTAAGCAAGAAGACGGAAGACATCGAGCATCTTTTGGGCGGGGTGCGCGAAGCTTATGGTACTCACTCCATCGAGCCGTATGGTGACTGGGATGATCCGCGGTCGGTCGGCTTCAGGATTCGCGCCATCCCTGCGACTTTCTCAGTCATCGTCGAGGACGGTCTTCCGGAGCGACACTACAACGTCCAAATTGAGTCGTATCCGCCGCAGGACTATCTGTACCACGACCGGGCGATCTCGCTATGGCGGTTCTTGGAGCTGCTCGGACTCATGTCCGGGCCGAGAGAGAACTGGCCCAAGATGACGCCGCGCTGACCGTGTTATCCGCCGCTTTTCCGTTGACGCCAGAAAGACAGAAATTCCGGAAAGTAGGTTCGTCCGCGAATCCGGTCGTGTCACAGTCCATGAGACTCGACCTTAACTCCGCGTCCTTAGAGGCCCCGTGGCCCGGCGCACCTACTGCCCCGCGGGCAGCGCCACCACGTCCATGGCGAACGCCGCGTCGATGGATGGCAATCCCTGGAACCCCAGCATGGTCGACGCCGGCAGCGCCGTGCCCTCGAACTCGCCGCGCAGTTTGCGCACCTGCTCGGAAACCGCCCCGGAAAGCACGTAATAATGCGCCATCACCGTCCGCTGCAGATCGCCGTTGGCGCTGTGAATGTCCTGCCGCAGGCGCTCAAAGGCCAGCTTCACATCCGGCTCCTGCTCGCCAAAACCGAGTTGCGATCCCGTCATCACCACCCGTGGCGCGCTCACCACGGCCATCTCCGGCGCGCCGGAGGTCCCGTCCACGAATTGCACCGGCCCGGTCCGCGGTTGCTCCACGCGCGCAATCGCCTCGCACGCCGCCGCCGGCCGCACCGGCTCGCGCTGCATCTGCACAATGGTCACCGCAAGCGGCACACCGGCCGGCTGTGCGGGCACGCCATCCAGATTGCTCACGAAGCAGGTCATCCGCAGCAGGCTGTCCATGCGCATGCCGCCGCCCTCCAGTAGAGCCTTCACCTTTCCCACGGCGACGTCCAGGGAAGGCGCGGCCTGCGCGGACACGAACGCCACGCCGTTGGGGTTCACCGGCTTCTTCGCCTCCGCCGTGCTTTCGATGATCACCTGCGCCCGGTCCAGCGGCAGCGCCCCCACCTGCACTACCGTCAGCGCGGGCAAATCGTGCTTGTCGGCGAAAACCTCGGCGACGATTTCCCGCACCCGCCGCATGTCCCCCGAACCGGCCACGAATGCGCGCAACTTCAGCACTTCCTCCGTGCCGTGCGCGCGCACCAGACCGTGCAGCGCATCGCGCGTTTGTTGCGACAGCAGGCCCCTGGCAGACAGCGTTGACGTGCGGAATACCAGCCGGGAAGTATCCGCGCTCACGGCCGCCCGCGGCTCCCTGGACAGCGGCGCCGGCTGCAGATCTTTTTTGCTGTCTTCTTTGGCTTGTCTGACCGGCAGGTCGGCGTACGGAATGTCTTTATTATTGTGCTGGGCCGAGGCAGGGAGGGTCGCGACGGCCATCAGGAGGATCGAAGTCGTGGCGCAACCGCGGAGGATCACAGGAGCCGTTCGATTGTACCAAACGCTGGCCTGAAGTGGGGCAGCCCGCTCAATGGATCGCTCTGGCCCAGCCAATATGGTATGCTAGCCAGAAGGTTCCATGCTTCCTCGTCCGGTGCTCGAAGAAGACACCTCCCGGCCAATCTATCGCCAACTCTATGAGCACATAAAGGGCTGCATAGAGCTGGGCACGCTTCATCCCGGAGAGCGCCTGCCAGCCACCCGCGAATTGGCTGGCCAGCTTGGCCTGAACCGCGCCACCATTTCCTCCGCCTACGATCTGCTCGAAACCGCCGGGCTGATCAGTGGGCACGTCGGCCGCGGCAGTTTCGTCACCGCCGCGCAGCCCCGGACCCCGGGCGTCGACTGGGCCGGTCTGCTTCCCCCCGGCGCGCAGCGCACCCCCGTGCCCGACGCGTCCATCAGTTTCTCCACCTCGCGTCCCTCGGAGTTTCTGTTCCCTCTGGAGGCGTTCCGCACTACCTGCGCCGAGGTGATTCAGTCCCCCGAAGCGCAGAACATTCTGCAGCTCGGGTCCCCGGCCGGCTATGCGCCCCTGCGCCGGTATCTGATGGAGCGCGGACGCGAGGAAGGCATCGTGCGCGCCGGCGACGATATCCTCATCACCAGCGGCTGCCAGCAGGGCTTCGACCTGTTGCAGCGCGTAACCGTGGCGCACGGCGAAACCGTGCTGCTGGAAGATCCGGTGTATCCGGGCCTCGCTGCGGTGTTCCGCCGCGCCGGCGCCAACATCGTGGGCATCCCGGCAGGCATGGACGGCCTTGATGTGCAGCATGCCGAACGCGTTCTCGCGCGCGAACCGGCGCGCATGCTGGTGGTCACGCCCAGCTTTCAGAACCCCACGGGGACCACGCTGCCGCTGGAGGAACGCCGCCGCCTGCTGCAGGCAGCGCGCCGGGCCGGCGCCATTCTGGTGGAGAACGACATCTATGGCGACCTGGTCTATACCGGCTCGCGCGAGCCCACCATCCGCCAGTTGGACGAAGCCGGCGACACCGTGCTGCTGCGCAGCTTCTCGAAGCTGGCGTTCCCGGGGCTGCGCGTGGGATGGCTGGTGGGGCCGGCGCGTCTGATTGCCCGTCTGGCCGAAGCCAAACAGGTGAGCGATCTGCATACTGATCACCTGGCCCAGGCGGTACTGTTGCGCTTTACCGAATCCGGCCGCCTCGACGCGCACCGGCAGCAAATGCTGGAGGCTGGACGGGAGCGATTGCACGCCGCGCTCGAAGCCTGCGAGAACCACCTGCCCGCGGGGTCGCGTTTCACCCGGCCGCGCGGCGGAATGAATCTCTGGGTCAGCCTGCCCGCGCCGCTGGACACCGCCGAATTGCTGCCGAAGGCCGTCCGCGACGGCGTCAGCTACATGCCCGGAAAATATTTTGCGGTGAGCCGGACCGAGCCCGGCGCGCTGCGTCTGAGTTTCGCTCAGCTTCCGCCGGACCGCATTACCGCTGGCATCGCCACGCTGGGCCGCCTGTTCCGGAGCGAACTGGAGCAGGTGCGCGAGGAAACGCGGTTCGATCCCGCTCCCGCGCTGGTTTGAGCAATCCGAAGGAGGAACAGCAATGCATTTTGACGATCAATTCCGTTTGAAGGTTGGCCTGGCCGAGATGCTCAAGGGCGGGGTCATCATGGACGTCACCAACGCCGAGCAGGCCCTGATTGCCGAAAAGGCCGGCGCCGTCGCCGTGATGGCTTTGGAGCGGGTGCCCGCCGACATCCGCAAGGAGGGCGGCGTGGCGCGCATGGCCCCCATCTCGAAAATCCGCGAAATCATGAACACGGTGACCATCCCGGTGATGGCCAAGGCGCGCATCGGCCACTTCATGGAAGCCCGCATCCTCGAGGCGCTCGAAGTCGACTACATCGACGAGAGCGAAGTGCTCACGCCCGCCGACGAAGAGCACCACATCGCCAAGCGCGACTTCAAAGTGCCTTTCGTCTGCGGCGCCCGCAACCTGGGCGAGGCTCTGCGCCGCATTGCCGAGGGCGCGGCCATGATTCGCACCAAGGGCGAGGCCGGCTCCGGCAACATCGTCGAGGCGGTGCGCCACATCCGCACCATCATAAAAGAAATGAAGCAGCTCACCGTCCTCGGCAAGGAGGAACTGGTGGCCGAGTCGAAGAAGCTGCAAGCGCCGCTCGAACTGGTGGAGTACGTGGCTGAACACGGCAAACTGCCCGTGCCCAATTTCTCCGCGGGCGGAATCGCCACTCCCGCCGACGCCGCTCTGGTGATGCAACTGGGCGCCGAAGCGGTCTTCGTCGGTTCGGGCATCTTCAAATCCTCCGATCCGGAAGCGCGCGCCCGCGCCATCGTGAAAGCCGCCACCTACTTCAACGACCCGCAAAAGCTGCTGGAAGCCAGTCATGACCTCGGCATGGGAATGCCCGGTCTCGATGTCTCGCGGATCCCCGAGGGCGAATTACTGCAGACCCGGGGCTGGTAGTGGCCGCGGCGAAACGAGTCGGCGTTCTGGCCCTGCAAGGCGATTTTGAGGCCCACCGGCGGGCCCTCGTCCGCGCCGGCGCGGAGCCGGTGGAGGTCCGCACCGCCGCGCAACTCGATAGCGTCGACGGGCTGATCCTTCCCGGCGGAGAGAGCACCACCATGCTGAAGCTGCTCGAAGAGGAGTGGCTCTTCGAGCCGCTTCGGCGTTTCGGCCGGCAACGGCCCATCTTCGGCACCTGTGCCGGCGCAATACTGCTGGCTGCCGAGGTACTGAACCCCGTTCAGAAGTCGCTCGGTCTGGTGGATATCACGGTGGAGCGGAATGCCTACGGCCGCCAGCTGGACAGCCGTATCGTCCGGCTTACGTTAGATACATTACGTAATGGACCTAACTGTGACAGTGAGTTCGAAGCGGTGTTTATCCGCGCACCGATCATCCGTAAGATAGGTCCCAACGTAAGTGGAATTACGTTCTATCGCGACACTCCCGTCCTGGTCGCGGAAGGTCGTCACTTAGTCGCCACTTTTCATCCCGAACTTACTCAGGACACACGCATCCACCGCCTGTTTCTGCAACGAATCTGAGCCTGGCTGCGCGCCGGAACCCATCCTGCCCGTGCTCCCAACGGCCGCGATTTAGTACCGTTAGTACCTGACTCGGCGTGTATAGGAAGTATCCGAAAAAAAATTTGCTATAGACCGATGGTTCCAGTGTAGAATGAACGAGTACTGACGCGGAAGTACTAGCGCAGGTCCAGGACAAAACAACATGACTAAACGGATCTTAATGACAGTAGTGCTACTCGGGGGATTGTGTGGCGTTAGCTCTTTCGCCAACAATATCATCGTCGGCGCCAAGAACCTCTGCGACTGCACTCTCGACGGCTCGCAAAGCAACCTCGAGGGACTCGGCGACTTCCAGGACCTCATGGTCCAGTTGTCGGCCCCCGGACTCGAGGTCGCCTCGAATGGGACATGGTCGCCGTTCAGCTCTTCCATCGTCAACCAGAATGGCCCTTCGACCACCAATCCGTTCTGGGACAACCAGTCGTACGACACTGCGGGCGCCGCGCCGGTCGGCGCGCCCAAGAACATCGGCTATTGCCTGACCACAACGAATTGCAGCACCATAGCCCCTAATCTCTCGGCACTGACTCCTCCCACCCAGTACCTGACGCAGACCGGAAACCTGGGCGCGGATGTGACTGACTTCTACTTCACATTCACCCCTGGGTCAGTCGAGACCGTCCTGCTGGGAGGCCTCACGAATGTGGCCGGTAACACGCAAGAGTCGCTGGGAATCTACGAGGCTGCTCCGACGTTGGCTCTCGGCGGATCGAGTATCGACTGGCTCATCACCGACGGTGCAATCAACACATCGTTCGTTTCCGGTGGCACGTTCACAGTGCCCACCGGCTGGACCGGTTTCGGGCTCATCTTCGAGGTCGGAGCGGACACGTTCTTCTACTCCCAGAATTCTATTGGCGCCTTCGTAAACGGAACGGCTACCGACGGAACGCTCACCGGCGACGGCTCCGGTGTTAGCGTGCCCAACCGCTTCGCGCTGTTCCAGTCCGTGAGTCCAACCAGCGGCGTGCCGGAGCCGGGCACGATGGCGTTGTTCGGCATTGGCGCATTGGCGCTGGGGCTGATCCCTCGGTTGCGGAAGCGTCGCTAGCCAACCGTCGCGCGCCTTTTAGGTTTCGCTGAATTTAGTGGCACGCTTGCCGAGTTTTCGATGAGCGTGCCACACGTGTATTTGGCTCACGGAATAGACGGCAACGATTGCATGCAGCACGCGGCTCTCACCCCATTCGTGTTACCCACGCATTCGTGATGTCTCTCAGCAGGACGGTTTCGGTGGAAGACTCACATCCGCTACCAGGTAGCTGGTCTGCGTAACGTACTGGGTGGGAGAAGTTGAGCAAGCTCTCAGCCCAATGCCACTTGAGTTTTCACCGGCGATGCGGCAATGGGTCGGTTCGGGATGTAGAGCAGGTTTTTCGGTTGCGGCTCTGCTG
>CAYVPZ010000309.1:0-6084 GCA_964453955.1 uncultured Solibacteraceae bacterium
GAGCAACGGACCGGGAAGCTGAAGATCTTCATGGGATACGCGGCCGGAGTCGGCAAGACGTATCACATGCTCGAAGAGGCGCAGCAGCTCAAGGCGCAGGGCGTGGACGTGGTGATCGGCTACTTCGAGCCGCACGGCCGCAAGGACACCATCGCCCGCGCGGAGGGGCTGGAGTTCATTCCCCGGCGGAAGGTGGATTACCGCGGCTCGTGCTTCGAGGAGATGGACACCGACGCTATCCTGGCGCGCCGCCCCGCCGTCTGTGTGGTGGATGAGTTCCCGCATACCAACGTCCCCGGCTCCAGGCACCTGAAGCGCTGGGAAGACGTGCAGGCGTTGCTCGACGCCGGCATTGACGTGCTGACCACCATGAACATTCAGCACCTGGAGAGTCTGAACGACCAGGTGTGGCAGATCACCGGCATCCGCGTTCGCGAAACCATACCGGACTGGGTGATGCAGCAGGCCGACCAGGTGGTGATGGTGGACGTCACCCCGCGGGCGCTGCTCAATCGTTTGGAGCGCGGCGTCGTGTATGGGCGCGAGAAAGCCGAACGGGCGCTGCAGAACTTCTTTCGCGAATCCACGCTGGTGGCGCTGCGCGAGATGGCGCTGCGGCAGACCGCTCACGAAGTGGAGCACCGCAGCCTGGCCGACCCGACCGACGCCTGGGCCGGACACGGCGCGTCCAGTCATCCAGGCCCGCACCACCGGATTCTGGTGCTGGTGACCGCCGATCCCGAAACGGCCATGCTCATTCGCCGCGCCAAGCGCGTGGGCGACTTCCTGGACGCGGAGTGCTTCGCCGTTACCGTGCAACCCTCGGGCGGCCTGAGCGGGTTGCCGGAAAGCGCCCGCGAGACCATTGAGCACCAGCTCAACTTCGCCCGAAACCTGCACATCGAGACACGCATTCTGGTGGGCGAAGACGTTGCCGCGGCGCTGGTGGATTTCGCGCGGCGGAATCAGATCACTCAGATCTTCCTGGCGCGGCCCCGCGGCCGGGACTGGCGTTCGTTGTTTGGCCGCGATCTGATGCAGCGGATTGTCGGGCTCGCCCGAGACATGCAGGTGGTGATTGTGTCCGAGCGGGAGCCGGTGCCCGGGGTTTCCTAGCGGCCTTTGTGGGGCAGGCGCCCAGCCTGCGGCGGCCTTGGCCAGGGGCGAGTCGCCGTGGTCTCCTTATCCCGGGACAAGGTCGGCATTTGTCCTTCGCCCCTGGTCAAGGCCGTCTGCCGTGGGTTGACGGCGACAGGATTGTATCTGCGGCGGGGCTTTCAGCCCTGCCTCCGGGGCCGGCCAGAACTCATGACCGGCGCTTACCGGCCCTCTCCGCGCACCGCCAGCGCATCCCGCGATCCTCCCCGATCGAGTTCCCCTCCACCTTTCAGCCATTCCCACGTCCGCTGAATTCCGTCTGGCAACGATGACTTTGGCCGCCACCCCAGGCTCTGCTCGGCCTTTCGCGTGTCCAGTATCACGGCTGGCACGTCGCTCGGTCGCGCCGGCTTATAAACGATCCTCGTACTGGCGCCAGTCACCTGCCGCACCATGGCGGCCACTTCGTTGATAGAGGTCCCGGTTCCGCTGCCGATGTTGAAGACACGTTCCGGCCCGCTGTAGTCCATGGCGCGGAAGACCGCTTCAATGGCGTCTTCAACGTAGAAGAAGTCGCGCACGCACTTTCCGTCTCCCCAGATCTCCAGAGGCCGGTCCCGGACGACAGCGCCCAGGAAGGAAGCGACGACGCCGAATCCCTGGAACGCGTCCTGTCCCTCGCCGTAGGGGTTGCCGAAACGCAGCGCCGCGAAACGCATGCCATGAAGGCGTTCGAACAGCGCCAAATACTTCTCGCTCGCCAGCTTCACAATGCCGTAGGAAGTGATTGGATTCGTCGGGTCCGACTCGGAGACCGGCAGGGTCCGCGGAATCCCGTACACTGTCCCTCCCGACGATGGGAAAATCACCGTGCGCACGCCGTTCAGCGCGGCCCGGCTGAAAAGCCGGACATTGGTTGCCAGGGTGGTCGTCACATCGGCGCCCGGATCCAGGTTGGAGGCGGCCGGGAGCGCGCTGCCTGCAAAGTGCAGCAGAACCTCCACATCCCGCAGACATTTCTCCAGGAGCGCTTCGTCCTCGGAAGTCCCGGTGACCAATTCCACCCGATCGGCCACCAGCTTCAGGTTGGGAGCGTCATGCGCAAGCGGATCGAGTACTCTGACGGCATGGTGCTCCGCGACAAGCCGCCGGACCACCCGGCTCCCGAGGAAACCCGCGCCTCCAGTTACCAGGCAGACCATTTCACTGCCCGCCCGCGGACGAACTGGCTCGCGCGGGCGACGCGCCAGTCAAGCGCCAGCTCTCCCGAAGAGTCTCCAGATAGCGCCGCGCCGTTTCGCCGGCGCCGGGGAACAGCGCGTAGTGATCCGCAACCCATGCCTGCATGTCCTCAATCTCGCCCAGCAGCGACTCATCGAAAGAACTGATCGTCACCCCGTGTCGATGCCGCCGATGCTGGTTCAAAGACTCCGGAAAATAGGCCAGACGGCCCCCGGCCAGCAGCAGCAGGTACGTCCTCCAGTCGCCCGCTACCCGGTATGATCGAATCTCGTCGATGTGTTCGCGCAGAACGTGGACCAGCTTCTCGCGACGCATGAGCACCGCGCTCACATTCGGAATGGTATTCTTCACCGCCAGATATCTGCGTATTTCCTCGTCGCCGTCGGCGATCCAGGACCGCGTCCAGCGTTCCGGCCCCAGATCGGCCACGTAGTCGTGGTAGTTGTCGGCCAGCACGCCTCCGTGTTCGTCAATCTGCCTGCTTTCGCAGTAGCTGAGCACCACGCCGGGGTCGTCGAAAGCGCGCAATACGGTCCGCAGAAAGGGGGGATCGCTCAGGTCGTCGGCCTCCGCAATCCACACAATCTCGCCGCGGGCCAGTTCCGCGCCGCGCTGCCACTGCAGGAACACCGAACCTGAGTTGATTTCGTTGCGGACAATCCGGTAATCGATTCCGGAGTCCTTCAGCAGCCTGCCCGCCACTTCGACGCTGTTGTCGCGCGAAGCGTCGTCGAGCACGATCACCTCATAAAGAGGATAAGTCTGCGCGAGAATCGTGGAGATTCGTTTGGCCAGATACCGCTCGTAGTTGTAGCTGGGCACCACCACGGACACGGTGCGGACGGGAACGCCCGCCCGCCGCAACAATTCGAAAAGGTAATGACGGAACGAAAAGCGCTGGGAAATCAGGGCGGGGCCCACTTCCGCACTCCGCGCGCGCGCGGCGGAATCCGAGAGGATTCTTCGAACGGCCCCGGCAAAAGCCTCCACGTCGCCCATCGGCACGTTCTCGCCCAGGCCTAAGTCCACCAGCGCGTTGCAGCCGCCGCTGCCGGCAAAAGCAACCACCGGCAGACCCGCGTCCATCGCCAGGAGCACCACGGTGGGAAACGGATCCTCCCGGGACGTCAGCGCGAACAGATCGGCCCCTGCGTAGTACGCAGGCAGGTTGTCTCTCCACTCAAGGAAATGGATCCGGTCGGAGAGTCCGGGTTCCAGACCCGTCAGCGCGGCCACCTGCCGGTCCATCTCCGGCTCCTTTTTTCCGATCCAGACGAAGTGGGCCGGGTGGCCATCGCCGGCCACTCTGCTGGCGACATCCACGAAATGGTCGATGCCCTTGCGCCAGTAGCCCGATCCCACGCCGAGAATCACTCTGGCGTCATCGGGCAAGCGGAGCTCATGGCGGACGGCGCGGCGCGCGCGCGCGCGATCCTCGTCCGTATAGTGGTGAGGTCTGGGCAGCCCTTGTGGCAGGATGAGCACCTTGTCCTCACCAACCGGGGCGAATTCGGAAAACGCGTCCCGCACCTCCGGCGCCGGAAAAACGACGCAGTCCGCATGTTCGGCGATGATTTCCGCGTGCTTCTGCAGTTGGTAATTCAAAATCATCTGCCGGAGTTCGTGCACCAGAGCCACACATCGTACGCCGGCCCCCTGGAGTGTGCCCAGGAACAGGCCGCTCGCGGTGGAGTTGACAATCGCGTGCACGAAGCCGCGCGCGAACAGATCCGCGGCCAGTTGCCGGGCTTCCGGGCCCTCGGGATCGATGCCCGTGAGGTCGTGCAGTTGGGCGCAGTTCGCAAACTCCGCTTTGAGTGGCCCGTCCCCCAGGCAGACCATTTCCACTTCACAGCGCAGGGAGCCGGTCAGCTCCCGCACCATGTTGAGCGCCAGCGTCTGGGCGCCGTACAGATGGGCATCGTGGGTAACCACCACCAAACGCGGCCGCTCCGCGGCTTCCGCCGCCTTCACGCCCTCGGAGAGCGCCTCCCGCGTCGCCCGCAGCCACGCGTACCCATAGCGCCGGTCCGGCTCCAGGTGCGCGCCTTCGGCCCACTCGTTCCAGGCATTCACGAAGATCAGCCGTTCGTCGCCCTGGAAACGGCGCCGCGTATCCGCGGCCGCATTGGTGAGCCATTCGCGGTAGCCCTGCGGACTCGAGTTCAACAATACACTGCCCAGTCCCTGCCGCCGGGGCGAATTGTCCCACGAAGGGCAGACGCCGCGGAAGAGCTTGTACGCTGGCTCCACGTAGTGACGGCTGCCTTCCAGCAGCGTCCGCCAGTCGAATAACTGCCCCTGGAAGCTGCCGCCGTGCGGGCGAATCAGATCTTTGCTGGTCAGCGGCATGCGGCCGAAGCTCGGCGGAAATTCGGTGGCTGCGTCGAAGCCGTAATCGGCTGGATCGCATGCCCAATGCGACTGGGGACACATCAGGTACAGCTCGCCGAGTCCGTTTCGCCGCGCCCACTCGCGCCACCGCATGGCGGTGGCCCTGGCGTCGGGCAGCAGCGCCGGTTGGTAAACCAGCAGAACCGGCCGGCCGTTCACGTGCAAATAGCGATGGTCCTTCATGTACTCGGCTACGTAGGCGAGGAACTCGATGTCGTCGGCGGCGCTGTGATTCTGCGCGATGAGAATCTCATTCTCCTGGCCGTCCCACCGGCGCGTCCAGTTCTCGTTGGCCCAGCAAAGACAGAATGGAAAATCCAGGTCGGGGTTGTCGAGGAATTGCCGGACCGGCAGCTCCAGCAGCCGCTTGCCGCCGAACCAGTACAAGTAAAAACAAAATGCTCCAACTCCGTAGCGTCTGGCCAGCTCGACCTGGCGCTTCTGCACGTCCTTAACCCGCAGATCGTAGAAGCCGAGCTCATCCGGCAAGTGCGGTTGGTAGTGGCCCTCGAACTGGGGCTTTGCCGCAGTGACGTTATTCCACTCGGTAAAACCCCGGCCCCAAAACTTGTCGTTCTCCGGAATGGGGTGGAACTGCGGAAGGTAAAACGCCACCAGCCTGATGTCGGTGGTGAATCCGGGCGTTGGGGGTGTATCCGCGACGTAATCCCCTTCCCAGCTCACCGCCACGGGGACCACGTTCTTCGGCGGCATGCGGAACCATCCCCGGATCGCACCGATGGCGCGAAGCGCGATGCTGATTCTCCCCGCGACGGCGCGTGTCACATCAAGAACCAATCGGAGCGGAGCGGTCATCCGCCAGCTCAGCGAGCCTCTGAGTTCCGAAACCGACCGCGTCAGCGTTGCGATCTGGCTGTCACGCTCCGCCACGGCGGTGTGCATCCAGCGGAGGAGGGAGGACCGCTCCACCAGCGCCTCCTCCAGCCGGCCGACCTGCCGGTCGCGCTGGTTGAGCTTCTCCTCGAAATGAGCCTGCGCGTCCTTGAGCGAGTTGGCGTAAGCGAACGCGCCCGAGCAAGCCGCGAGCCGGGAATGGATTCTCTGGAATTGTTCGATGACGTCAGGCGATTCCAGGGAGGTCTCGTCCCGCGCCGCGCGCGACAGGAGTCCGTATACGGTAACGATGTCGCCCGGAAGCGGGGAATCCGCCCACGGCTCCGGGAGAGGCGGCTCGTTCGCGGATTGTCTCTCGTCCGTGCCATCCGTCCCCAGATCTCGCGCCAGCCTCGCCACCTGGACCATCAGGTTGGCCCTGAGCAAATCCGTATCGACAACCACGCGATGCTCCCCGGTTGTGTCGAGAACGGCAACCACCATGTGCTGAAGCCA
>CAYVPZ010000310.1:0-6069 GCA_964453955.1 uncultured Solibacteraceae bacterium
CGTCGCCGGCGAGATCGTCGCGGGCGATGGCCACGCTCGAGTAGTCCCGCCACTTGTCCGGATAGCCGATCTTGTTGGCCACCGCCTCGAGTTTCTCGTAAGCGGCCTTCTTCGTCGCCGGCGTCATCCACGCGAGCTGGCCGAGGTCTTCATTCATGGCTTTCTCGATGGCGTGCACCATCGCCAGAGTCCGCTGCTTGCCCTCCGCGCCAAAGGTCAGCTCGACGTACTTCTGGCCGAGCGCCTCCCCCAGCGCCCCGTCGGTGTACTCCACGCAGCGCTTCCAGCGGGGCTCCAGTTCCTGCGTCCCGGTGAGGGTTTTCCCGTAGAAGGCGAAGTTCTCATCCACGATCGGCTGCGCCAGGTAGTCCGCCCGCGAGTGCACCAGATGCCACCGGAAATACGCCTTCAGGTCGTCGAGGCTGGTGGCCGCGATGGCTGCGTTGAGGGCGCTGTAGAAGTCGGGCACATCCACGTTCAGGCTCGCGATCGCCGGCACCCCAACTGCCTGGAAGTAGGCGGGCCAATCGATAAACGGGCACAAGGCGGCAAGTCGAGCGACGGTCATCTTGTGAAACACGTTTTCGGGATCGCGGCGCACGGTGCGGTCCATGGAGCCCTTCGCCAGCAGCGTCTCGAAAGCGAGAATGGCTTGGGCGTGCGCGCCGGCCTGCTCCGGCTTTTCTCCAATGAGCTGGAGCATGGCGGTGACGTGCTTCACGTAGGCCGTCCGCAATTCCACCGACTTGGCGTCGTCCTTCAGATAGTAATCGCGATCCGGCAAGCCCAGCCCGCCCTGATCGGCATCGCCGATGTCCATGGTGGAGTTTTTCGGGTCGGGCGACGAGCCGAACGCGAACCACGCGTCCACGCCCCGATCGTGCAGGCGCACCAGCTCCGCCGGAAGCCCCTCTTTGCCGGTGAGCGCGTCGATGCGCGCCAGCTCCGGCTTGAGCGGATCGTATCCCTTCGCGTTCACGGTCTTTTCGTCCATGCAGGCGTAGTAGAAATCGCCGATCTTCTGCTCCACGGGTGTGCGTTTCGGGTCGTCCACCGAGGCCTTCTCGAGGATGCCGCGCAGGATTTTCTGATTGCGCTCGATCAGTTCGTTGAAGGTGCCCCACATGGGCTGGTCGGGCGGAATGGAATGGGTGGCCGTCCACCCCCCGCACGCATATTGGAAGAAGTCGACACAGGGGTTGGCGGTTTTGTCGAGAGAGTTGAGGTCAAGGCCGGAGGCGGACTCCGAACCCGCGGGTTTCTGGGCGAAGGCGGTTGCCGCCAGCAGGAGGGCTCCTGCGAGGATCAGTCTGGTAAGACGCACGGTTCCTATTGTAAGCTGCCCGTGCGGGCCCCTCCACCGGGCGTATCAATTCCACAAAGGCCGTTCATAAAGACAATCTATGGGCCAGCAGGCGCGTTTCCATTGCGCCGAAGGCCGTTCGTCGCGGACAATCGGAAATCGGCCTGAATCGGGCTCGCGTCCCACGCCAGCGGTCTGCCTCGTTCGCGCGCCGCACACGAGCATTTAATCCTGCAAACGCTATGACAAAATACAAACTCGAATACATCTGGCTTGACGGTAAACAGCCCGTTCCCGGCCTGCGCGGCAAGAGTCTGCTCAAGGGCTTTGAATATCCACCCACACTCGCCGATCTGCCCAACTGGGGTTTTGACGGCAGTTCCACCATGCAGGCCGAGGGCAGCAACTCCGACTGCGTGTTGAAACCCGTGGCTCTCTATCCCGACGCCAGCCGCAAGGACGCCTATCTGGTTCTGAGCGAAGTGCTGCACCCCGATGGCACGCCGCATTCGACCAACGCACGCGCCACCATCGAGGACGATCCCGATCTGTGGGTTGGTTTTGAGCAGGAGTATTTCCTGTTTCAGGACGGGCGTCCGCTCGGCTTCCCGCACAACGGCTACCCCACCGTTCCGCAGGGCCCCTACTACTGCGGTGTCGGCTACAAGAACATGGGCAGCCTGGCCCGCAAGATCGTCGAAGAGCACTGGGAACTCTGCCTTGCCGCCGGCATCAACCATGAAGGCATCAACGCGGAAGTCGCCAAAGGCCAGTGGGAATTCCAGATCTTCGCCAAAGGCTCCGCCAAAGCCGCCGACGACACCTGGATGGCTCGTTATTTGCTGATGCGTCTCTGCGAGAAATACGAAGTGGATGTCGAGCTGCACTGCAAGCCCATCAAGGGCGACTGGAACGGATCGGGCATGCACTGCAACTTCTCGACCAGGTATCTCCGCGAAGTGGGCGGCAAGGAATACTTCGAAGCCGTCATGAAGGCCTTCTCGGACAACATCGCCGCGCACATCGCCGTGTATGGACCGGATAACCATCTGCGTTTGACCGGCCTGCACGAAACGCAGGCCATCGACAAGTTCAGCTTTGGTCTCTCCGATCGTGGCGCATCCATCCGCATGCCGGTGAACTTCATCAGGAACGGTTACCGGGGCTATCTGGAAGATCGCCGCCCGAACTCCGAAGGCGATCCTTACCAGATCGTCTCGCGCATTCTGAAGACGATCAATAGCGTCCCCAAGCCCGCCGCCGCCGCGGCCGGATGATCGGCGCGCATCGCTAGGCGCCGCCCGGGTTCGCCAGGATCGCGAGGTCTGCAATCAGTTCTTCTGGAATCTGTTCCAGACCCCGTGAAAGCCGAGGGGCCGGTCTCAACCTGGAGGGTCAGACCGGCCGCCCTCGTTTTCGCCCTTACCAGACCCGGCACGCCGGAGCCGCCACCATGGGCTGACCCAGCTTGCAGGCGAAGGCTTTCTGAAACTCCGGCATGTTCTGGACCACGCCGTTGGCGCGGAATTGGCCGGGCGAGTGAGAGTCGGTCCGCGCCCGCAATCGCGCCTCTTCGGGAGTCTGGTTCTGGCACCAGATCTGGCCGAAACCGAGGAATAGCCGCTGCGCGGGCGTGAAGCCGTCGACCAGGCCCGCCTCTTTCCCGTCGAGGGAATCCATCAACGCCATGAAGGCCAGCCGCAGGCCGCCGTTGTCGGCCGTGTTCTCGCCGAGCGTGAGCTTCCCGTTGAGGTGCGCGCCGGCAACCGGCTCGAACTTCGAGTACTCGTCGATCAGGCATTGCGCGCGCTTCTCGAACTCCACGGCGTCTTCCCTGGTCCACCAGTCGCGCAGGTTGCCCTGGGCGTCGTATTTGCGGCCCTCGTCGTCGAACGCGTGGGTCAGTTCGTGTCCCACCACCGCGCCGATTCCTCCGTAGTTCACGGCCTCGTCCCGGCCATTGGCGTAAAACGGCGGCTGCAGAATGCCCGCGGGGAAGTTGATGTTATCCTCCTGCGGACTGTAGTAGGCGTTGACAGTGGGAGGCGTCATGCCCCATTCCATGCGGTCCACCGGCCCTCCGATCTTGTGTAGCTTGCGCTGCACCTCGAAGGCCCTGGCCCGCAAAACGTCGCCCCGGAAGTCGTCGCGAACGATGCGCACGCTGGAGTAGTCGCGCCAGGTATCCGGATAGCCGATCTTATTAGTAATAGCTTCCAGTTTGATGAACGCCTGTTTCTTCGTTTCGGGCGTCATCCACGTGAGCGTGCGCAGATCGTCGCCCATTTCCTTCTCGATCTCCCGCACCATCCCCAGCGTGCGCTGTTTGCCTTCCGCGCCGAAGGTCTCCTCCACATACTTCTGTCCCAGGGCTTCGCCAAGCTGGCGATCCACGGTGTCCACGCAGCGCTTCCAGCGGGGCCGCTGCTCTTTCGTGCCGTGCAGGGTCTTCTCGAAGAACGCGAAATCCTCGTCTACGAACGCCTGGGAGAGCGTTGGGGCCGCGGCATGCAGCAGGTGCCACTTCAGATACGCCTGCAGGGTGTCCAGACTCGTGGCCGCGAGCGTTTTATCGAGTGCGCCAAAGAAACCGGGCACGTCCACGTTCAGCGTCTCGATCTTCGGCGCGCCCATGCCCTCGAAGAACCGCGTCCAGTCGATGAAGGGGCAAAGCGCGGCGAGCTCGGCCACGGTCATCTTGTGATAGCGCTTGTCGGGGTCGCGGCGCGAGACGCGGTCGAGCGAGGCGGTGGCCAGTTCCGTCTCCAGCGCCATCACCGCCTGAGCGTGCGCGGCGGCCGTCTCGGGTGCTTCGCCGATGAGCTGGAGCATGCGGGTCACGTGCTCGACATAGGCGGCGCGCAGCTTCGCCGAGTTCTCATCGTCTTTGAGGTAATAGTCCCGATCGGGCAGGCCAAGACCCCCCTGGTCGGCGTCCGCGATGGTCATAGTGGAGTTCTTCGGATCGGCATCGGCGCGGAACGCGAAGAAGACGCCCACGCCGTCCCGATGCAGCCGAATGGACTCCGCTTCTACGGCGCGCTTGTCGGCGAGCGCATCCACGCGCGCCAACTCCGGCTTCAGCGGATCGTATCCCTTAGCGTCCACGGTTTTTTCGTCCATGCAGGCGTAGTACATGTCGCCGATCTTCTGTTCCACGGGACTGCGCTTCGGGTCGTCCGCCGATGCCTTCTCGAGGATGCCGTGGAGGATCTCGCGATTGTGATCGGCCAGCACGCCGAAGCGGCCCCACCGCGACTCGCTCGGCGGAATGGGATGCGTGGCCATCCAGTTTCCGCAGGCGTATTGGTAGAAATCGACGCAGGGGTCGGCGCTCTTGTCGAGCGCGTCGAGGTCAACTCCGGAAGCGGGCCTGGCGTTCTGGGCGAAGCCGGCGGTCAGGAACAGGATGAATAAAAGGGCAGTTAGTGTGCGCACCCTCACATTGTATTCGTTTGGACACGCGGCGACAGCCGCGTTCCTGGGGAGAACGCGGCTGGGCGCCGCGTGTCCCTGCGATATCATCAGGGAAACCCATGATGAGACGATCATTCCTGCAAGCGGTCGGCGCGGCCGGGGTGGCCGCCGCAAACCCGGACGCGGGCGCTACGCGGACCCGTTTCTACACCTTCGAATCGTTGTTGCTGAAGAATGGCGATCAGGTTGCGCGCCTGCACGACTTCATGTCGCACGCCTTCTTACCGGCAGCGCGCAAGGTTCATAGCGGACCCATGATCTTTCTGGAAGCGCTGGTGGCGCCGCACATCCCGCAATTCGCCGCCGTCATGGGCTTCGCGGCCGCTTCCGATGCCCTGTCGCTGTACGACCGGCTGCATCAGCAAGAAGGCTACAGCGCCGCGCTGGAGAAATGGGAGAGCGGGCCCAACCCTCCCTACGAGCAAACCGCAACCTCGCTGCTCGAGGCGGCTGACTACTCGCCGGAGATCCCGCCGGGCGATCCCGCGAGATCGCCGCGCGTCTTCGAACTGCGCACCTATCATTCCCCGACGTGGCGGCAGTTGGGCGCGCTGCACCAGCGCTTCGCGGGGCGCGAGATTCCCATCTTTCACCGCAATGGCATTCACCCGCTCCTCTACACGTCGACCGTATTCGGCGGCAATCTGCCGAACCTCAACTACCTGATCCCGTTCGACGATCTGGCGGCGCGAGAGAAGGCCTGGGCCGCTTTCGGCTCCGACGAAGAGTGGGTGAAAGTGCGGAAGGAGTCGGTCGCCAGGGACGGCGAAATTGCCAGCGTGATCCAGATCACGCTGTTCCGGGCGACGGCGTACTCGCCCATCCGGTAAGCGGGGCCCGCCCGCCCCACGCTAATCCAGCAGGTGCCCCATCTTCTCTTTCTTGGTCTGCATATAGCCCGTATTGGAGGCCTGCGCCTCCACGATGCACGGGACGCGCTCCACCACTTCAATGCCGGCACTCTCGAGCGCCGCGATCTTGGCCGGATTGTTCGAGAGCAGGCGCACGCGGCGGACTCCCAGGAAGTGCAGAATCTCGCCGGGCATCTGATAGCCGCGCAGATCCGCCTCGAAGCCCAGCTTCTCGTTGGCCTCCACCGTATCGGCGCCGGCGTCCTGCAACTGGTACGCCCGCAGTTTGTTTAGCAAGCCAATGCCGCGCCCTTCCTGATGCTCGTAGATGATCAGGCCGCGTCCTTCGCCGGCGATCAGTTCGAGCGAAAGCTCCAGTTGCGAGCGGCAATCGCAGCGCAGGCTGTGAAACACGTCGCCAGTGAGGCATTCCGAGTG
>CAYVPZ010000311.1:0-6064 GCA_964453955.1 uncultured Solibacteraceae bacterium
ACCGACGCCCTGCGCGACAAGATGGCCAAAGCGCTGGACAAAATACAACTGGAGACGGCCATCCCGCCGGCCCTGCGCGGCGCGGCGCGCATCGAGGACGTGCGCTTCGCCGACGCCGGCGCCGGGCGGCTGGAGCTGAAGATCCGCGCCACCGTGACCATCCCCGCCGCGGACGCCAACGCCCTCATGGAGCGCCTGACCAGCCGAGCGATGCCCGCTCCACCAGCGGCGGCGACTCCCCAACCTGACGCGCCCGCACGATGAAGCGCTTCGGCGCGGAGCCGATGTAGCGGAACGGATAGCAGGTCACCAGCGTCAGCGTGGGCTCGGCGGAAGCGTCGAGCACGCTGACATCGCCGGGGCCTACGATGCGCACCGATTCCACCCGGTATTCGAACGTTCCCCGCAGCGTGGCCAGCGTGATCCGGTCATTGGCCCTGATCCGCTGGAGCGGCCGGAAGAACGTGTCGCGGTGCCCGGCCAGCGCCACGTTGCCGCTCGCGCCCGGCAAAGGCGAGGAAGGCAGGTGCCCCACTGCGTAGGACAGCGTGGCCTCATCGTCGCCCTCGCGAACCATCGCGCGCATGCCCAGCCGGGGGATCTCCAGACGGCCCACCAGAGCATCGCGGCGCGGGCGCCCGGGCCTTCCCGCGGAAGTCTCCGCGGGAAGGCCCCGGGGAGCGGCCGCCGGCGCCGTGCGCAACTGGCGCAGTTCGCTCAGAAATACCCGGTTCTCCCAGGCCTGATACAGAATGGCGCCCGCCTGTGTCCAGATGTACCAGTCCACCAGCGCGAGACCGGCGATCAGGAAAATCGATTCGGCGATCTGCCACCCCGCTGCCCTCACCGTTACTCTCATCAGTTCGCCGCCCCGTCCCGGGTATACAGGTAACTGGTCCGCGTGCGCACCACCGGGCGGCCGTGGCCCTCCGCGCCAGCCTGCACGCGGATATGGCGAATGCCCTCGGCGCCCGTGCCCGACGGTGGCGTGTAGCCCAGCATGTAGCGATTCCGAATGTCCCTGGCGATCCCGCGGCAAATGGGCACGATCTCGTCCAGTTGGCGCGGGAAGTACGCGCTTCCGCCGCTGATCAGCGCCAGCTTTCGCAGCAGACCGGGGTTGCGGTCCGGGTCGTCCTCATCGAAGACACCGATGGTGTACATGGTGGCGGCCGTTTCCTCGGTGAGGCGCAGCACGTCCGCTAGCTTGTGCCGGCTGGCGTTGTCGCCGCCGTCGCTGATCAGCACCAGGGTTTTCTTCGCCTCCCGGCCCTCGTCCAGTTGCTTCAGCGCAACGTCAATCGCGTCGTAGAGCGCGGTGCGCCCTTCCGCGACGCCCGCGAGCAACGCAGTGCGGAGCAGGTCCATCCTGTCCGTAAACAGGACTTCTTTGGGCAGACCGCGGCGCACGGTGTCATTGAAGTTGATGACGAACATCTCATCGCGGGGATTGCTCTCTTTGGCGAACGTGAGCGCCGCCGTCCGCACCTCGGCCCGCTTGGGCGCCATGCTCCCGCTCTGGTCCACGACAATGCCCACGGTCACCGGGATGTCACCCGCGGCGAACTCGGAAATCTGCTGCGGCTTTCCGTCCTCGAAGACGCGGAAGCTGTCCTTTCCCAGGCCGCCGATGAAGCCTCCGCGCGCGTCCTTCACGCTGACATCCAGAAGGACGCGCTCGACGCGGCTGTGGATGGTAAACTCGGGCGCTTCCTGCGCCCAAACCAGGAACGGCAGGCCGCAGATGATCGTCAGAGGACATCTGTGGCCAGTCATGTCAGCGGATGCGTGCCAGTCGCAGGGTAGCAAATATGCCCAGAGAAAGCAGCCCGGCCAGGGCGATCAGCGGATACTCGCTGGCGGTCTTCGGCAGGCTGGTGGGCGCTGGTTCAGGTGCAGGAGCCGGGGCTGCCTCGGGGGCGGCGGCGGGCGGAGTGCTCTGGGCTACCTCTGCCGGGGCCTGGTATTCCTGGGTCAGCGGCTGCTGCTCGCCCTGCTGCGTTGTCGCGGTCACGGGAGCGGAGTTGAATTGCGACTGGTCCTCCGCGGCAGTGGTGGGCACGCTGGTCTGCGTGTAGGCGGCAATGGTGACCGCCTGATTTTTCGGATAAGCGAACTCCTGGCCGAAGTTATCGCCCGGGTAGAACCAGGCGCGCAAGGCCCTGGGCTGGCCGGGAGGCGTCTCCCAGAAGGAGAACTCGGTTTTGCCGGTGGGTTGCAGGCGGTAGTTGGGTATCGCCAGGATGGTGGTGATGATATGGTTCTCTTCGCCGTTGAAGATCTGCACGATGTGCCGATCCGTCTGCGAATCCATCAGCTTCATTACGTAACGGCCCGGTTCCAGCGTGGCTCCAGGCACCTGAATCGGCTCGCCGACCGTCAGAATGGTTTTCTTGTTCCACTCATCCGCCAGCAAATTGGGAATGAGCACTACTCCGAACGCGAAAACAAGAATAGTAACAGCACGGGCTCTCAAACGAGTCATGTGGGAAATCCTCCATCTCCAGTCATTTCGCCGGCCACGGCACGTGGCAACGACGGAAACGGAGCAACCCGCTTGCCATAGATGCAAGCGTTTGATTATTCATGGATTGGACAGCGAGAACCGTGCCGGGAGGAGGGCAGGTTTTACCGGCCGGGGATGGACACCGGCGTTACCGGAGGTTACATCCGGGGCAACGCGCGAGGCTCCACCCCGGCTTCCATTGACGGGCCGGTAACTGCTTGCAAACAAGCAACCTGCCGAGCGGAATTGGCTTCGTTTTGTAATTCGGACGCGCTAGACGAGCACGCGCTCGCGCAGTTCGGTTTCGGCGCGGAACCAGTCGTCTTCGGGAGAACCACCCTGATAACCCCTTGCTTCCCAGTAAGAAAACGCAAGCGTAGCGATCTCTTCCGTAGAGACAATTCCATCCAATGAAGCGGCTGCAACAGGGGTCGCTTTCTTATGCCGGCGCGGGGCGGAAGGGGCGGTTTCCGGGGTCCGGACTGCTTTCGCCCGTGTCTTGGTTGTTACAGACTCGTTAGTTTTTCTTGGCATAAATGATTGACTTCCTTGATGCAAATATATCATACGGGCTGGTTGCCGCTCAATGAATTCGCTTTATATGTGATATGGCTTACCGTTGCGGACTGGCGTTCAACACATTGTAACAGCGTGACTTACTCGCCGGCCAGGCGAATGCCCAGCTCATGCAATTGCCGCGCCGGCACCGGCGCGGGGGCATCGCACATCAAATCCGTTCCACGCGCCGTTTTCGGGAAAGGAATTACATCGCGGATGGAGGTTTCTCCGGCCAGAATCATCACCAGACGATCCAGCCCGAGGGCGATTCCGCCATGCGGAGGCGCCCCGTATTGCAGCCCCTCCAGCAGGAAGCCGAAGCGCCGCTGGGCCTCCTCCTCGCTGAATCCCAGGGCGGCGAACACCTTTTGCTGCACGTCGCGCCGGTGAATACGAATGGAACCCGAACCGAGTTCGACGCCGTTCAGCACCAGATCGTAGGATTTGGCGCGGCAGTGCGCCGGGTCGTCCGTGAGCTTGTCCAGATCGGCGTCCAGAACGGACGTGAAGGGATGGTGGGCGGCCATCCAGCGGTTGTCTTCGTCGTCCCATTCGAACATGGGGAAGTCCACCACCCACAGGAAACGGAATTGGCGGGGGTCGAGGAGTTTATGACGGTCGTTGTATTTTTGCCCGGCTAATATTCGCAACTGCCCGCACGCCTGGAGGAAGGTGTAATCGGGCCGCTGCCCTTTTGGGGGTCCGGCCCAGCCGGCCAGCATCACGTAGTCGCCCTCCTCGGCTTCGGTCACCCGCAGGGCGGTTTCCGCGATGGCCGGTTCCAGCTTCTTCAGGTCGTCATAAACGCGCAGCCCGCGATCCGTGCCGATCGCCTTCAACTCGTCGCGTTCACGGCGGGTCAGTGCCCCGGTCCCGGGGACGCGAATGGCCACCGGCGGGAAGAGCAGTTCCAGCGAAGAGAAATCGCCCTCGAGCACGTGGAAGGGAGGGAGCCGCAGATCCGGCTTGTCGATACCGTAGGAGCGCATGGCCTGGTCGTAGCTGATGCGCGGAAAGGGCGTTGCCACGTCGAAGCCGGCCACCGCGCAGGCGCGCCGCACCAGCGGCTCGATGACCTCGAAGATCTGCTCGGCCTGCGGGAACGACATTTCGAGGTCGATTTGCGTGAACTCGGGCTGGCGGTCGGCGCGCAGGTCCTCGTCGCGGAAGCAGCGCACAATCTGGAAATACTTGTCGTACCCGCTCACCATCAGCAACTGCTTGAAGATTTGCGGAGACTGCGGCAGGGCGTAGAAATGGCCCGGCTGCACGCGGCTGGGCACCAGGTAATCGCGCGCGCCCTCGGGCGTGGAGCGGGTCATGAACGGCGTTTCGATTTCGAGGAATCCCTGGGCGTCCAGCGTCTGGCGAACCGCGAAGGCGATGCGCGAGCGCAGCATGATGTTGTGCTGCATGCGCGGCCGGCGCAGGTCCACGTAGCGGTACTTCAGGCGCACGTCCTCCTTCACGTCCGCGTTGTCTTCCATGGGGAACGGCGGAGTGCGCGATTCGTTCAGTATCCACAGATTGGTGGCCAGCACCTCGACGGCGCCGGTAGGGATGGCGGGATTCACGGTGTCCGCGGTGCGTTCCTCCACCAGGCCCTCCACGGCCACCACGTACTCGGCGCCCAGCAGTTCGGCCTTCTTCAGCAGCTCGGCGTCCTTGTCGGCGCGAAAGACCACTTGCGTCACGCCTTCGCGGTCGCGCAGGTGGATGAAGATGACGCCGCCCAGATCGCGGCGGCGGTGCACCCATCCCATCAGCACGGCGTGTTTGCCCGAATCGCTCGCCCGCAACTCGCCGCAGGAGTGCGTTCGTCTGAGGTCGCCGAGAAAATCGAGGGGTACGGATTCCATTGTTTACTCGTTAGTGTCGCAGTTTTGAAAAGGCGGCCAGGGAGGCCGCCGCAGGCCACGGGCCTGCCCACATTGAAATCACTGGAGTTTCTCCAGAAGCGCAGCCCGGTCGAGCTTGAACTGCTCGCCGGAGCTCATCTCTTTCAGTGTGTACTCACCGGCGGACATTTCGTTGTCGCCGACGATCAGCGCGTAGCGGGCCCCCAGCTTGTTGGCCAGCTCGAGCGCCCGCTTCAGCTTCGCTTCGAGGCCGACTTCGACCGAGGCGCCGGCCTGCCGCAGGGCCGCCGCCAGCCCCACCGAATAACTCGCCGCGGCCGGTCCCATGGGGGCCAGATATACATCCAGCTTGTCGGCGAACTCGCCGGGATGTTCTTCTTCCACGGTCATCACCAGCCGGTCCTCGCCGATGGAGAATCCGATTCCTGGCGCGGCCACCCGCGAGCCCAGCGCTTCCGCCAGACCGTCGTACCGGCCGCCGCCCAGCACGGAGTTCTGGGCGCCCAGCGCGCCGTGGACGATTTCGAACGTCGTGCGCGTGTAGTAATCGAGCCCGCGCACCAGACGCGGCTTAACCTCAAACGGAATGCCTCGCGCGGTGAGCTGCTCCTTCACCGTCTCGAAGTGCGCGCGGCACTCCGGGCAGAGGTGATCGAGGATGGAGGGCAGGGAATCGATGATGGGCTGATCCTCGGGCACCTTGCAATCGAGCACGCGCAGCGGGTTCGTCTCCGCGCGGCGCCGGCAATCGCCGCACATGCGGGGCGCCACTTCCTTCAACCGCTCCCGCAACACCGCCGAAAACGCGGCGCGGCACGCGGGGTGCCCCACCGAGTTGATCAAAAGGCGGAAGCCGCCGAGCCCGGCGCGGCGCAGGATCTCTACCACCAGATCGATCACTTCGGCGTCCACCAGCGGCGACTCCGAGCCGATCGCTTCGGCGCCAATCTGAAAGAACTGGCGGTAACGTCCCTTCTGGGGACGCTCGCGGCGAAACATCGGCCCGATGTAGTAGAGCTTCTGCAGGCCCGGGATCTGATCGAGCCGGTGCTCGATCCAGGCGCGCATTACCGAGGCGGTGGCTTCGGGGCGCAGCGTGAGCGAGCTGCCGTCGCGATCGTCGAAGGTGTACATCTCCTTG
>CAYVPZ010000312.1:0-6053 GCA_964453955.1 uncultured Solibacteraceae bacterium
TCGGTCATGGATCGCTCGGCCAGGTGATCCACTTCCATGGTCCGCAACGCCTCCATGGCCGCCTCCACCATGGACGTATCGAAGCGATGGTAGGGCATCACGCGGACGCTGCTGAAGAAGCCCGAGAGCACGATCTCCAGCGCGCTGGCTTCGCGCAGGCAGGCGGCCACCAGATCGTTGGTGATGATGCCCAGCAGGCCGCGCAGCTCGAAGATGTTCCAGCGCTCGTGGCCGAGAATGCGCAGCGATGCGCCGGGCCGCGCCAGCGGATAGCACTCCCGGGTGATGGCCTTGATGAACGTGGATTTGCCGCAGCCGTTGGGGCCGAGGATGGCGACGTGCTCGGCGGGCTGGATGCACAGCGAGACGTCGCGGAGGGCCAGGCGCTCGCCGCGCATGATGGAGACGTTGCGGAATTCGATGAGAGCCGGGGGATGCTCGGGCATTCCTTTTCAGAATGGCAGGTCTGAGTGAAGGAATGCCCGAACGCGGCTGCCGCCGCATGTACTTTACGGATAGAGGCCGCGGATCTGCGTGGCCTCGGCGACGCGGCCGATACCGAGCATGTTGGCGGCCGTGCGCATGGCGACGCGGCGGTCCAGACGGATTTTGAGCACGTCGTTGAAGGCGGTCTTCATGACCTTCTCGAGCCGGTTGTAGACGTCCTGCGCGTCCCAGAACAGGTGCTGCTCATCCTGCACCCACTCGAAGTAGGAGACGGTGACGCCGCCCGCGTTGCAGAGGATGTCGGGGATGATGAACACGCCCTTATCTTCGAGGATGGCGTCGGCGGCCGGGGTCAGCGGGCCATTGGCCGCCTCGGCGACGATGCGCGCCTTCACGCGTCCGGCGTTCTCTTCGTGGACGGCGCTTTCGAGAGCCGCCGGGACCAGGATGTCGCACTCGAGCGCAAGCATCTCGGCGGGGGTGAGCGGCTCGGCGTCGGGGAAGCCGGAAACGCAGCCGCTGATTTCCTTGTGGCGAATCAGCTTCCCGATCTCGAGGCCGCGGCGGTTGTAGATACAACCGGTGGAATCGTTGACCGCGACCACGCGCACGCCCAGGCCGTGCAGCAGTTGCGCCGTGATGGAGCCGGCGTTTCCGAAGCCCTGCACCACCACGCTCATCTGCTTCGGGTCGAGATGCAGGTGCTCGCAGGCCGACAGGATGGTGTAGAACACGCCGCGGCCGGTGGCTTCGTTGCGTCCGAGCGAACCGCCCAGACTCACTGGCTTGCCGGTGACCACGCCGGGAATGGTGTAGCCGCGCGTCATGCTGTAGGTGTCCATGATCCACGCCATGGTTTGCGAGTTGGTGTAGACGTCGGGCGCGGGGATGTCCTGTTCCGGGCCGATCAGCGGGAGAATAGCGCTGGCGTAACGGCGGGTGAGGCGCTCCAGCTCGAGCTGGGTCATCTGCTTGGGGTTGCAGGTGACGCCGCCCTTGGCGCCGCCGAAGGGGATGTTCACCACGGCGCACTTCCACGTCATCCACGTGGCCAGGGCCTTCACTTCATCGAGGGTGACGTTGGGGTGATACCGGATGCCGCCCTTCCCGGGACCGCGGACGGTGCTGTGCTGCACGCGGTATCCCTCGAAGCGCCGGACCGTGCCGTTTTCCATGCGCACCGGGATGTTCACGGTGAGCGTGCGCTCCGGATATTTGATCATTTCCCGGACGCTGAATTCCATTCCGAGCGCGTCGGCCGCGATCTCGAAGTTCTCGAGCGCGGTTTCGTACGCATTCTTTTCGGCTATCGCTGCTAACATGGCAGCCTCCTTTTGAAATATAAGACCTCATGGTGAGCTGGAGGATTCGTGCGTTGCCCACGGTTGGATAAGAGATGGGAAAGCACCGGGGAGAGGCGTTGTGCGGCCGTGCCGCGCGGGGCGGGCAGACTCATGTCATTACCTCCAGCAGCCCGGGTGCGGGATGCTGAACGCAGAATATTAATACCGGGGCATGTTACGCCACCGGCTCTTCACTATGGAGCCGACTCGATGATAGCATGGGCCGAGGGCGGGAGAACACGTCGGAAGTGCGCAATCTACACACCCTGGCCTGGCTGTGCGGGTTGGGTGCGCTCGCGGGACTGTTGTGGGCACAACAGCTAGCGGTGGAGCAGGCCGTTGTCCCGCCGAATCCGTTTGCCACAAACAACGGCATGGTCCCGACGCCCGCGCAGTATAGCGGTCCGTTGTTCGCGCTCAGCCACGACTGGCCGGACCATCCATTGCCTTCCTTGAAAAATCCGCCGTGGTCGCAGGCAATTGGCGGCGGCCGGATCGACACGCAGAATGCGCGGCATATGTGGCGGCACTGAAACAGTATGTTGCACCTGGCGCGCGCAAGCTGCTTCTCGATCCGGGCTGGGACGCCGCGTCGGCGCATTTCTACACCGAGCCGTGGCTTGGATCGATTCGCGAGAGCATTCATGGAACCTATGCGGCCAGCACGTTTGGGCCGGACGTGTTTTCGGGGACCGGCTTGAAAACAACCTTTGACACCTATGTGGTTACCTGGTACGACGAAAGGGCCGCGCACACGCTATATAAGGTCTGGGGGCACGATGGGCTCAACCCGGCCATCGCGAGCGAGAATTTCCAGTTCGCGGAGGGCTCCGTGATCGTGAAGGCGGCGGTTTTTGTGTCGGACGATCCGCAGATGCAGAATAATTGGTGGCCGGTAACAAAGGGCGCGGCGCAGTGGCCGCTGTTTCTGGCCATTCCGGAACGAAGACCGGGTCCAGCCGCGGTTGTCTACGGGTACGTGATGCAGTTCGACATCATCGTGAAGGACACGGTTGCAGCCCCAAAGACCGGCTGGGTATTCTCGACCCTGGTATACGACGCAAAGGCGAGCGGCGGCGATGCGTGGGAGAAGATGGCGCCGCTGGGCGCAATGTGGGGCAACGACCCGGACGTCAACTCGGCTCTCAAGCATCCACCACCCCTGGCGGAAACCTGGATCAACCCGGCCGCTCCGAAGTATGCGCGGCAGACGCTGGGGTGGGGCGGGCGGCTGGCGGGTCCGAACGACGGGGCCCGGAACGATATTCAGGTTGGCAGGAACGCGATGAGCAACCAGCCGGATTCCTCGTGTATGAGCTGCCACGGACCCGCGCAATGGCAACCGGGGCCGCGCGGTCGGGAGTCTTTCTGAAAGCGGGCCATGAACCGTCTTGCGGGAACCGATCGGGCTCGAAGATTGAGAACTGCAACTTCCAGCAAAGACGGCCTGACTGCGACGGGCGGACAGTGTAGTGGGAAAAATCAGCGAACTGACGATACTTCGTCTATGGTCGTTGCAATATTGCAGACGGTTCCGTTGCGGGCCTGAGCGGACACCTTTGCGACAAGGATTCGGAGTTTCTCCGGTTCAAGTGGCTTCGTCAGGCATCCGTTCATTCCCGCGCGCAGGCAAATGTCGCGATACTCCGTCGTTGCGTGGGCGGTAAGGCCGACGATAACAGGCTGAAGATCGGAAGGAAGGCCGGTCCGAATCTCCTGGGTCGCAGTCAGACCATCCATGTCCGGCATCTGCACATCCATCAGA
Source organism: uncultured Solibacteraceae bacterium (assembly GCA_964453955.1). Lineage (GTDB taxonomy): Bacteria > Acidobacteriota > Terriglobia > Bryobacterales > Bryobacteraceae > CAWACP01. The sequence goes on from CAYVPZ010000312.1 coordinate 3,556, forward strand.
ACGAGGTGGTAGTGAACTCTGGCCGCGGCGGCAATCGCCCGCGAACCGTCCGTTACGAGGTCCGCGAGCACGCCCAGTTTCTCCAGCATCTTCAGAACTATACGCTGATTTACTACGTTATCTTCCGCGACCAGTACTTTCAGGTTGTTTGCATCCTGCACGGGAGCATTGGCGGCCTGCGCCGGTTCCTGAGCGGGCGCCAGCAAGGCGGTGAAACGGAAGCTCGTCCCCTCACCGGGCTGGGATTCCACACTTATCGCACCCCCCATACGTTCGACCAGCCGCCTGGAGATCGCCAACCCCAGACCTGTCCCCCCGTAACGGCGGCTAATCGAGGCATCCACCTGGCTGAACGACGAAAACAAACGCGACAGTTTGTCCGGAGCAATTCCAATGCCGGTATCACGCACCTCAATGGCAACGAGGTATGCGGCCGGGTGGCGCCGTTCTACAGCCGTGGAAACCGTGACCCCTCCGAATGCGGTGAACTTCACGGCGTTCGACAGGAGATTGAGGACGACTTGCCGCAATCGCGAACTGTCTCCGGCGACCCATAGCGGCAGGTCCGGCGCAAAGTCGCTTTGGAGCCGCAGGCCTTTCTCGGTCGTCTGAGCCCGAAAGAGCTCGATACTTTCTTCCATGCAGCGCCGGAGATGGAATGGGGCAATGTCCAGCTCTAGTTTCCCAGCTTCGATTTTGGAGAAATCAAGAATGTCGCTAACCAATCTCAGCAGGCTGTCTGCGGAGGAGCGGATCACACGGACAGTGTCCATGACCTCGGTGGGGTCCGACATGTCCTCGAGCAGTCTGCTCAATCCGATCACGCCGTTCAATGGCGTTCGGATCTCATGGCTCATCTGCGCCAGAAAAATGCCCTTCGCTTCGCTGGCTTCGTCAGCCCGTTTCCGTTCGGTTTCCAGTTCGGCGGTGCGCTGGCGGACGGCACATTCCAAGTCGCGGTTGTGGCGCTCCAGCGACCGATTTTTCCAGAGTACAACACCCCACACGGCGGACGCACTTGCCAGGAGCAGCAGACACCGCGCCCACCAGGTTTCGAACCACATAGGTTCCATCTGGAAGTCCGCGGTCGCGATCCTCGGGGACACCGGAGCATCGCGAATGCGCGAGCGGACTTCCAACCGGTGGTGTCCCGGGCCAAGTCCGGCGATGGACACGGCACGCTCCGGGGTGTCAGTCCATTGACCCTCATCCAACCGGTAGGCAAAGTGGACTACTTGTTCATATTTGTAGTTGAGCGAGGAAAACTCGGCCCGCACAGTTCGCGACCGCTGGCTGATTTTGAGAGCTGTGATGACCGGATCGGCCACCGGCGGAGCCGGGAGGCCACTTGCGGGAGGCCGGTAGTGGGCCAAACCACCGCTCGTACCGATCCACACGCTGCCGTCCGAGTCGGCCCAAAAGGCTTCCCCGTCGGTGTCGTTCCAGATCAAGCCGTCATCGGTGGACATTTGCATCCAGGAGCTGGCGCTCAGGACAGCCACACCGTTGGCAGTGCCCCGCCAGAGATTGCCGTTCGCATCAAAACCGTGGAAGGCGGTCAGGTCATTGGACTGGGGGTTGGCCGGCACGATGGAGTCCACGTGCACGATACGATCACCGGAGATCTGGACCCGTTCGACTCCGGCGTCCAACCGGTGCCGCAGCCACAAGGCGCCATCCGGCCCGAGGATCGGGACGTACGCGTCGTCGCTGAGGAGGCCTTCGGACCTTCCATAGTGGCGCCACACGCCATCGCGCATACGCCAGAGCCCATCGGAATTAGTGATCCACATCGCCCTGCCGGGATCCATGGTGGCTGCCCAGGCTCCACGCTGCAGCGCCTGGGGTTGATCGATGCGGATGAAGCGATCCGAAACGGCCGGCTGGCTGTTGAGGAGGATTCCACACGGGCTACCCAGCCAGAGACGGTCCAGACGGTCGACGAAGATAAACCTCGCGCTGTCGCACGCCAGGTCCTTTGGGCTAATCAGATGGATTCTTCCGCTTGCCGGTTCGACGCGTGCCAGACCGCCGGGTCGGGTGACGGCCCAGATGGAGCCGTCGGAGGTTTCGCTCATCCAGCGGACCGTGTCGCCTCCGAGGCCGTCCTTCCTGGTCCAGATGGTGGGCCGCGACTGCCCCTCCAGACGCGCCAGGCCGAGGGAAGTCCCCACCCAGAGGGCTCCTTTCCGGTCCCGCCTGATGCTCCAGATCACATCCGACGGAAGTCCCTGCGCCACGGTCCAGGATTCCCACTCTCCCCTGCCCAGCCATCGGGCCATGCCTGCGCCGATCAGACCAATCCACAAGGAGCCCCCGCGATCTTCCAGCACGGCGCTGGTCATGGCGCTGCCCAAACCCCGCCCGCGGTCCAACAAGGTCCAACCTGCGGGGCCCCGCATCGCCAGCCCTTGATCGGTGGGAACCATCACCGATCCATCACGGGTAACGGTGATGGCGCCCCAGAACATGCTGGTTCCAATGTCCGGCTTTTCCTC
>CAYVPZ010000313.1:0-6052 GCA_964453955.1 uncultured Solibacteraceae bacterium
CGCGAGGACTTCCGGGTTGGTCAGAAGTGAAAGAGTGAAGTCGTCCAGCGACGTCAGGTTGCCGCCCATGATGAGCGGCGAGCGGGCCATGGACCAGAGGGTCACCAGCGTGCGCTCCTCGTCGTGAGTGAATTTCGACGGGCGCGGCTCGCCTTCGCCGGGGTGCGGACCGAGATAGCCGATGGGCATCATGTCGGCATCAGGCCAGTGGCCGGGCTCGCTGTGCGCAGCCCATTTCGCGGCGCTGGCGAACTGCGCCAGCAGTCCCTGGGACCAGTCGCGTTTCGGCCACGGCCCCCAGTGGTCCCAGAAATCGTTGGAGATGCGCCACATCTGCGCGTACTCGCGCACTTCGCCGGCCTTGTCGATGGGGGTGGGGCCGGGCGAGAGGCTCAGCACGATGGGCCGGCCGGTCTTCCGCAGGGCCAGGCTGATCATGCGGATCTCGTCAGCCTTGTAGGGATGGCTGGAAATGCAGTCCACCTTCAGGAAGTCTACGCCCCAGCCGGCGAAGAGCTTCGCGACGGAGTCGTAGTACGCCTGGCCGGCGGGACCCGGGCGGACGCCGAAATTGTCCGCGTTCCAGGGGCAGGTGTCGGAGGTGTCGGCCACGTCGGCGGCGCGCCAGGCGGAGTCGGCGATGGGCACATTGTTGGCCACCGCTTCGCGGGGAATCCCGCGGACCAGGTGAATGCCGAACTTCAGGCCGAGCGAGTGGATGTAATCGGCGAGCGGCTTGAACCCGGCGCCGTTCGCGGCCGAGGGATAGCGGTCCGGCGCGGGCGTGTAGCGGCCATCGGGGGTCAACGTGTATGGCGCCTTCGCCTGCTTCGGGATGAACCATCCTTCGTCGATGACCACGTATTGCCAGCCGTAGCCCTTCAGATGTTGCGCCATGTAGACGGCGGTGGAGCGGACGCCGGCTTCGTCGATGGTCATGCCCCAGGCGTCCCAACTGTTCCAACCCATGGGCGGGGCGGGCGCGAGCGGCGCATCGGTCGGCTGCGCCAGCAGTGGCAGTGTGGCGAGCAGCAGTATGAAGGCGAGGTTACGGTGCTGACGGGGCATGTCGGAACCAGTTTATTGCAGTGGGAAGCGGAGTGTGGGGCAGCGCCGTGCGCTTCCCCACATCGGCCGGTAGCATCCCGGTACTCGCCGATAGCTTCTTGCCGGGGCGGGGCAATCCAGCGAAAGTGGGGATGCGATGAAACACCTGCTGTCCTCCATGTCCATCTTGTGCGCCCTTTCCGCATCGGGAGCGGCGCCGGAGAAGGACACACCTCTGGGCATCGCCTGGGGCTTCCTGTACGGGTATGCGGGAACCAAAGCCGAGGTGTACATGCCGCAACTGCGCCAGCTCGGCGCGGGTATGACCAAGGTGTATCTGTTCTGGAACCAGATTGAGCCGGAGAAGGGAAGGTACGAGTGGTCGGCCGTCGACCAGTTCGTGGACCAGTTGCACTCGCCCGGCGAAGGCCTCATTTCGATCTTTTCGTCATCGCTGTGGGCCACGCGGCGGGCCAGCGCCTTGCTGCCCCCCTCGCCGGCGAAGAATCCGGACGAGTATTACCGCTTCGTGCACGCTCTGGTGCTGCACTGCAGGGGCCGGGTCCGCTATTGGCAGAACGACTCCGAACCGAGCAGCCCGGTCTACTGGAGCGGGACAAAACAGGAGTTCGTGGACGAGTTGCGCGTGTTCCACAAGGCAGTCAAAGACGCCGACCCGGATGCGATCGTTGTGTCCGGCGGCTACGACGGTCTGTTCAATCCGCCGGGCATGTTTCAGTACCCGGCCCAGAAGTACGGCCTCGATTTCTTCGATTACGTGATCGCCGAGGGCTCGGACGCGTTCGACGTCTTCGACCTGCGGTTATACGCCGACCCGTACACCATCCCATGGCGGGTGGAGCATATCCGGCAGATGATGCGCGCCCACGGACACGAGAAGCCCATTCTGTGCACCGAGTATAACGGGCCGGGCTTCTTTGAGTTCGCGCCGAACTTCGCCTACGGGTCCGCCGTCATGAAATGGGCGGAATCCGTGGCGAATGGCGATGGGCGAGGCGGCGCGAACGAGGTGGCGGCTCTGTACGCGAAAATGGACACGCTGGCGAAACAGACGCAGATGTTCATGGAAGGCTGTTCCGCCGAGTTGCAGAAGAAACTGGAACGGCTGCAGGCTCGCGATCTGGTGATGAGGAATCTGCTGGCGCTCTCCGCCGGGGTGCGCAAGACCATGTATTGGGACCTCTGGCACAACACCAGCCGGCGCGACGACATGATGCACCTCATGTACGCGAAGTGCAAACTGCTGGAACACGAGGGCGGCGCGCTGACCAAGCGCTACCCATTGGCGGACGTGTTCGAGCGCATGGCGAGAGAGCTGTCGGGCGTGGAGTCGGTGGAGCGGATCGCCGTTCCCGACAGGCCGTCCCTCTACCTTTTTGAAGTGAAGCGAACGCAGCGAGCGACGCTGTTCGTCGTGTGGGAGCGGCGCGATGTTTTCACCGGAGAGGACCAACCCGCGAGCCCGTTTGACTGGCCGTGGGTTTTCTCCGACGCTTCGGCCACCGATGCCCTGGGACAGACGGTGGAGGCCACGGTGCGATATGGCCGCGTTCACCTCCCTGTTTCGGTGACGCCGGTGTTCGTGACCCCCGCCCGACGCTAGCCCTGGCCGTCTCTTTACGCTGCGTGCTGGAACCGCTGCTGGATGGATTCCAGCGCCGGTTGCAGGATGGTTTCGCGGTCCACTCCGAACCGCACGCGCGCGGTTCCACCGGCGTTGATGAACTGCACGTCGGTTACGCCAATGAAGCCGAAAAGCGACCGCAGGTACGGTTCGACAAAGTTCATGACGCTGGCAGCGGTGCCGGGTTCGTAAGAGCCTCCGGACGAGACCAGGAAAGTGGCCTTCTTGCCCAGCAGCAGGCCGACGGGAGCGCCGTTTTGCCAGGAAAAGGTCTTGCCGGCTCGCGCAATCTGGTCGATCCAGAGTTTGAGGACCGAGGGTATGGAGAAGTTGTGCATGGCGACGCCGAAGACATATTCGTCCGCGGCTTCAAGCTCGGCGACGAGTTCGTTGGAGATGGCGAGGAGCTCCCGCTGGCCAGGGGCAAGGCTCGATTCGGGGGCGTAGGCGGCGCCGATCCATTCGGCACTGATCACCGGCAGTTTGGTGGTGCTGAGGTCGCGGGTGATGACCTTGCCGTCCGGATGGGCCTGTCGCCATTGCGCGACGAAACTGGAAGTGAGCTGGCGGCTAAAGGAAGCGTCGCCGTCAAGCGGACTGGAGTCGATACGGAGGAGAGTAGACATTGAATTCACCTTCACAACAATTGATGACTAAACAACAACCGTCGATTCAAGGAAAACGACGAATGTTGTCTATGCGGCGGGAGTAGGGGACGTCTGGTAATCTAGGGAGGAACGCCATGGCCGAGGGAACCTGCCAGACTCTTGATCCGCGCATCCGGCGAACCCGCCAGCTATTGCAGCAGGCACTGGAAAAGCTGTTGGAAACGAAGGAGTTCGACAGCATCTCGGTTCAGGAGATCGCCGACGCGGCGACGGTGAACCGAGCCACGTTCTACGACCATTACGTGGACAAACTGGCGTTGCTGGAGTGTATGGTGGCCGGCCGGTTCTTCGGGCTGCTGGTGGAGCGCAATGTGCAGTTTGACGGGAACTGCGCGGGGGCGTTGAAGGCAATCGTGCTGGCTACCTGCGATTACCTGACCGGGATGCAGGGCTCTAACTGCAAGCGGCACATGGAGTCGGCCATCATCACGGTGGTGCGGAGGGTGCTTCTTGACGGGTTGAAGCGCCATCCACCGGAGAACGGCGGGACCAGCCCTGAGATTATCGCGGCGACGGCGAGCTGGGCGATTTACGGCGGCGCGAAGGAGTGGGCCCAGGCGGCGGACCGGTGCGCCCCGGAGGAGATCGCCAATACCGTGACAGCACTGGTCTCGCCCATCCTTCGGCTAGCCTGAGCCGACGCCTCCAGCCGGAGCGCGGCGTTGCCACTCCGCTTCCAGCGTGTGGTAGCCGAGATAAAGGAAGGTACCGCCGGCGAGCCCGAGGAATGCCCCGGACCATCGGGCGCCCGCCCACGGCGCCAGCCACAACGCCACGCCCCCCCCCACCATGGTCATGAACTGAGCCAGTGCGCCCCCCGCGGCCACCCGCCAGCGGGACCGGAGGGAGGCCCGCAGAATGGTCCCGAGCGCCAGACCCTCCGGCAGCTTGTGCAGCGTGATGCCCACCAGGAAGGCGAGCTGGAGTGCCTGGGAGGGATCCTGCCGGCTGGCCACCAGGCTCCAGCCATCCATAAAGCTGTGCAGGCTGGAAGCGAGCACCAGCGGCGCCGCGAACCCATGGAGAGGAACGGCGCAGGCCTCATGGTCGTGATTGTGCGCGCACGCCGGGCAGAGCGGGTACACGTAGCGGTTAGTGAGCCACAGCGCCGTGAAGCCGAGCGCCATCCATAACAGCCCGCCAGCCCATCCGTAGTGCTCGGCCAGCTCCGGCGCTACCAGAAACAACGGGATGGCCACCAGCAGACATCCGCTCGCGAGGAGCATGATCCGGGAGACGCGGGGGATCTGCTCCAGCCAGATGCCGAGCAGGACGCCGGTCAGGCCGAGGCCGAAGATGAAAACGACGGGGACGAGCTGCTGCACGTGGGGTTCAGGTCCACTGTAACATCCGTAAGCTCCGCTGTACCCATGTTTTTCCCCCCATTGGGTGGTATGCAGCCAGGGGCGCGCAATGCCGATGTTACGGGTGTGCGATTGCTCTATGCGGCGGTCGGTGTGTGGTTGTGTGTCGGGGCGCGGGCGCAGAATCCGGACGCCATTCGGGCTGCCATGCAGCCCTCCATCGAGAAACAGAAGGAGTCGGTTCGGCGGCAACTGGGCGGGGCGGTTCCTGTGGCCGCCCCGGCCGCGGGCGCCTCTGCGGCACGTGCGGCCGCCCCCTCACCGGGCGTGACGCCGCCGCCGTCGTTCTTCACAGTGGAATGGCCGGCGCCGCCCGATTTTGCGGCGGCCCTTGCGGCAGCCCCGCCGGATTGCGATCCGCTGCCCGAAAAGGATGTGAACGCACTGGTGGACACCGCGGCAAAGAAAGAAGGAGTGAAGGCCGATCTGATCCACGCGGTGATGGAGCAGGAGTCGGGCTTCAAGCCCTGCGCCGTATCGTCCAAAGGCGCCGAGGGGTTAATGCAGCTCATGCCTTCCACGGCGGACGAGTTTCATGTCGCCGATCCATTCGATCCCTCCGAAAACGTGAGCGCCGGGGCGAAGCTGCTCAGGATGTTGCTGGACAAGTACGGCGGCGACACCAGGCTGGCATTGGGCGCCTATAACGCCGGCGGCGCGCGGGTGGATCAGAACGGCGTCGTCCCGGACATACCGGAAACACAGGATTACGTTTCCAGCATCCTGAGCCGCCTGGCGAAGGACGCAGCCGCGGCGAAGACGGTGAGCGGACCGCCGGCCAGTGCAGGCCCCTAAACTCGTGTGGTCAAACACCGATAGTACCTGTGGCGAGTAAGTACCAGAGCGGAAGGACATGCCGGAAGAGCTAATCACGGGCGTCGAGGTCGGCATCGCCGAGTGGGAGGATTCCACCACCGGCCCGCCCACGATTCTCATTGTCGACGAAAACGAGATTAACCGGCGCCTCATCCGGGCCATGCTGAAGACCACGCCCTACCGCATGGTGGAATGCCAGAAGGCTATGGAGGGGCTGGAGATTCTGCGGTCGGACAAAGTTGATCTGGTGATCCTGGACCTGATGCTGCCGGAGATGGGCGGGCCGGAATTTTGCCGCCGCCTGAAAGCAGACCGCCGGACCCGGTTCATTCCCGTGTTGATGATGACCAGCGTGCAGGGTTTTGAGAACGAGGTGGTGGGCATCACTTCGGGCGCCGACGAATTCCTCACCAAGCCGCTGCATCCCACCGTCCTGCGCGCGCGAATCCGCTCGATGCTGCGCAACAAGGCGCTCATCGACTCGCTGGAAGAAGCCGAAAGCATCCTGTTCG
>CAYVPZ010000314.1:0-4477 GCA_964453955.1 uncultured Solibacteraceae bacterium
GAGGGGTCTTCCTGCAGGCGGAGAGCGAGGTGGGCGCCATCAACATGATGTACGGCGCCGCGGCGGCGGGGGTGCGGGTGATGACGGCGTCCAGCGGTCCCGGCATCAGCCTCATGCAGGAAGGCATCAGCTACATGGCCTGCGCGGAGCTGCCCTGCGTCATCGCCGACGTGATGAGGGCCGGCCCTGGTCTCGGCAATGTGGGGCCCGAACAGGGCGACTATCTGCAGGTGGTGAAGGGCGGCGGCCATGGCAACTACCGCACCATCGTGCTGGCGCCCGCCTCCGCGCAGGAGGCCGTGGATCTGACCCGGCTGGCGTTCGAGCTGGCCGACGAATACCGCAACCCGGCCTACGTGCTGATGGATGCCTGCGTGGGCCAGGTGATGGAGCCGGTGGAGTTTCCGCGCGATGCGGTGGCCCCCTCCACGCCGGAGTGGGCGGTCACCGGCACGGCGGAAACACGCAAGCATCTGATCACTTCCATTTACCTTGATCCTCCGGACATGGAGCGGCACATCCTGAAACTGGAAGCCAAATACCGCCGGCTCGAAGACCATCACACGCTCGCCGAGCGCTACCGCACCGAGGACGCCGAGATCGTGCTGGTGGGTTACGGCATCGTCTCCCGCGTGCTTCAGGCGGTGGTGGAGCAGTTGCGCGAACACGGATTGCGCGTGGGAATGCTGCGCCCCATCACCCTGTTCCCGTTCCCCTCGGCGGCGTTGCGCGAAATCGCCGGCCACGCCCGCGCTTTCGTCACCGTGGAGATGAGCACCGGCCAGATGGTGGACGACGTTCGGCTGGCGCTCAACGGCAGGCGCCCGGTGGAATTCTACGGCCGCTGTGGCGGCGTGGTGCCCTCGGCGGAGGAAGTGATCGACTTCGTGGCCGGCATCGCCGCCCGGCTGGCGAACGAGGAGGTGATCCATGGCTAGCACCGAGTACACGGTCATTCACGGCCGACCGGACAGCTTCTATGGCAATTTCGAGCGCAAGGCCGATCAGCAACACACCACCCACTATTGCCCGGGCTGCGGGCACGGCATCGCACAGAAACTGATCGCCGAGGCCATCGACGAGCTGGGCATCCAGGACCGCACCATCTTCGTCAGCCCGGTGGGCTGTTCGGTGTTCGCGTATTACTATTTCGACGTCGGCAACGTGCAGGCGGCGCACGGCCGCGCCTCCGCGGTGGCCACGGCGGTGAAGCGCACCCGCCCGGCCAGCGTGGTGCTGGCCTATCAGGGCGACGGCGATCTGGCGGCCATCGGCACGGCGGAAATTCTGCACGCCGCCAATCGCGGGGAAAACATCACCGTATTTTTCATCAATAATGCGATTTACGGAATGACCGGCGGACAATTAGCGCCTACCACGCTGATTGGCACCAAAACCACCACCTCCCCGTTCGGCCGCGACCCCTTGAACGAGGGGTACCCGCTGCGGGTGGCCGAATTGCTGGCCACTCTGGAAGGTCCGGCGTACATCGAGCGCGTGGCCCTGGGAGACAACAAGGGCATCATGCAGGCGGCCCGGGCGGTCCGCAAAGCGATTCGCAATCAGATGGACGGCCTCGGCTTCTCGCTGGTGGAGATTGTCTCGCCGTGCCCCACGGTGTGGAAGATGGACCCACTGGACGCCCAGCGGTACGTGCGCGAAGAGCTGGTGAAGGTGTTCCCCCCGGGCGTGTTTCGCGATGAGACGAAAGTCCGGGCGCCGCGCCCCGCGCCGAAACCCGCGCCCGAGCTGAGCGAGGTTCCGCGCATTCTCGGCCTGGCGGTGGAGCCCGATTCCGGCCCGCCGGCGCCAACCGGGGCGAAGCGCGGCGTCGATCTCCGCATTCGCGTGGCCGGCTTCGGCGGGCAGGGCGTGTTGCTGCTGGGCGAGATTCTTGCCGAAGCGGGCCTGCAGGCCGGGCTGCACGTCTCGTGGCTGCCGTCCTATGGCCCGGAGATGCGCTCGGGCACGTCGAACTGCCACGTTCGCGTCACCGACGCGCGCGTCGATTCGCCCATGGTCAGCCGGCCCAACGTGTTGTTCGCGCTGAACGAGCCGTCGCTGCGGAAGTTCCTCGGAACGGTGCAGCCGGGCGGCCTGGTGTTTTACAACGGCGCCGCGTTGCCGGACGATTGCGTCCGGGAGGACGTGACCGCCATTGCCCGCCCGTTTCTGGAAGTGGCCGATCAGCTCGGCACCCAGCGCGCCGGCAACATGGTCATGATCGGGGCGTTTCTGGAACTGTCCAACGGGATCGAGGGCCGCTTCGTGGACCGCGCCCTCCGCCGTCTGGTGAAGACGGACAAGTGGCTGGAAATCGACCGCCGGGCCATCGAACGCGGCCGCGAGCTGGCGCGCAGGTGACCTTCCACTGTGGTAGTTTGTCAGTTGGAATGCGACTTTTCCTGATTGCCGCCCTGTGCGTGTGCGCACACGGGCAGAGTGCGCCGGGTACAACCGTGCCGGCGAGCGAGTCCAAGGGTCTGCCTCCCAGGGCCAGCCCGGACGATTACCAGGCCAAAGCCCAGGCCGGCGCAGTGACCATTGCAGCCGAGTTCATGGAGCACTCCGTCCCCACACCGAACGGCGTCTATTCCACTGAAGACTACGTGGTTGTCGAAACCGGGTTGTTCGGGCCGCCCGATGCCAGGACCAAACTATCCATCGGCGATTTTTCGCTCCGCATCAACGACAAGAAAGCGCCACAGCCCAGCCAGCCTTACGAGGTCGTTGCCCACACCCTCAAAGATCCCGAGTGGGCGCCGCCGGAAGAGGACAAGAAGTCGAAAACCGCCCTCAATACCGGGAAGGCTACCGATCCCCCGCCGCCCCCGGTGGTCCATATGCCAATCGCGTTACAACTGGCCATGGAACAGCACGTGAAAAATGCCGTGCTCCTCGAAGGCGACCGCGCCCTTCCGCAGGCGGGACTGCTCTTCTTCGTCTTCCGGAGCAAAGCGCAGAACATCCATTCGGTGGAGCTGATTTACGCCGGCCCCGCCGGCAAGGCCACCATCACGTTGCAGCCATAATCGGAGGCACGGCCCGCTGGCTGGCCATGTGCGCCTCTCACCGGGGTCGGTGAGCCCTATAGCCCTATAATGGACCTGTGAGATTCCGCGTAGTGCTCGAATATGACCCCGGTAGCCCAGAGCTACTCGGCGGTCTGTCCCGAATTGCCGGGTTGCGCATCGGCGGGGGACACAGAGATGGAAGCGCGGCAGAACATCGAGGAGGCTATCCGTCTCTATCTTTCGCCATCCGATCTCGAGTTACCCGAGACCGCAAGACTGGTTGAGGTAACGGTTGGGTGATCGCGGGACACCCCGGCTCAACGCAGACGAAGTGATGCGTTACTCCGGCGAAGTGGTTTCAGGCTCGCTGGCAGCTCTGGAAGCCACCAGAAATGGCGCCATCCGACCACCGGCAAACAGGTCATCGTCCCTTACCATCGAGGTCGCACTCTCCCCATCGGCACGCTGCGGGCCATCATCGAAGGCAGTGGAATTGAAATTGGAAAGTGGTTCGCGTAGTCGCAGTCAGCGGCCCGTGATTACACCCTTGTCGCGCGGTAAACCGTGACCCGCGAGCCCTCCGCAAGAAACGCCGACCGAGGCGGCCTCGACAACCCTTCCGCGAAGCCCCGTCCGTAGAGCAGCCCCGCCTCACACGTGAGGCTGGCCTTGTCGATCTGCCACACGCGCCAGGGCGCGTGCTCGACGCGGTACTCGAGGGCCGGTCCGCGGCGTTGTGCGGTATAGCCCCAGTAGTGCTCGGTGATGAACTCCTCGGCGGAGCCGGCCGCCGGTAACGCGGGCTCTCCGCAAGCGCGCACGCGCAGAGTGTTCCAGCGTCCGCGCACCAGCCACTCGTAGCTCACCGCGGGTCCATCCACGCAATGGCGCATGGGCAGGCGCACGTAATTCTCCCCATACACTACCCGCGCAATCGTCGCGATGGCGCGCCGCGGAACCGTCTCTTTGATGAACACCACCCCGCGGCGCCACCCCTCCGGCGCTCGCCGCCGCACGTAGAACCGCAGATTCACTTCCTCAAAATCGCGATGGAACGGAACCGGGAAGCCGAGGACCCGCGTGTCGAGAAAGAGGAAGCCGACGACGCTGGCGTACGTGATTCCTTCGAAGCTCTCGATTTCCGTTCCGGCCGGCACGAAGGTCCGCAGGGCGGCTGGCTCCATCTCGTAATTGAGCATGGCCAGCCATCGCCACCGGGCCGTCAGAAACCTGCGTGGTTCGAGCACAGCGTTTTATTCTACCAGGCGTCCGTCGTGGCCCGTTTACAATGACGGAAGGGACCGGTGGCGCGATCAGGCGCTCGAAATCCCGGGAACCCACCCTGGCCCTCCGTCGTAATCCTGTGTGAGGCCCGTTCTCATGTCTGCTCTGCGGAACGATGTGCGCCAGGCGGTCCGCGCCCTGTTGCGGCCAAGCCGTATTTTTAATTTAATGCGGAAAGC
>CAYVPZ010000314.1:4487-6025 GCA_964453955.1 uncultured Solibacteraceae bacterium
CCCTGCTGACCCTTGCCTTCGGCGTCGCGGCGAACACCATCATCTTCTCCGTGGTGGACGCGGTGCTGCTGCGCCCGCTCACCTATCGCGACCCCGGGCGCCTGATGGTGATCAACGAGGTGGTGCCGGAGCTGGCCGCCACCTATCCGCGGCTGCCCGTCAACGTCCGCCACTTTTTCGAATGGCGCCAGCACTGTTCCTCCTTCCAGCAGTTCAGCATCGTCGAGCCGGCCGATTTCGTGCTCACGCGCGCCGGGCAGCCCGCACAGGTTTATGGGGCCAACGTCTCCGCGAACCTGCTCTCCCTGCTCGGCGTCCAGCCGCAGCTTGGCCGCACGTTCCTCGACGAAGAGGAACAGCGGGGCCACGAACACGAGGTGATTATCAGCGACGCGCTGTGGGACCAGCGCTTCCATCGCGACCCCACGCTGGTGGGCCGCTCCATCACGCTGGACGGCTCGCAGTGGACGGTGGTGGGCATCCTCCCCGCCTCCTTTCATTTCCCCAAAAGCGACGCTCACCAGCTTGCGAACTTCCCGCGAAAGACCGATGTGTTTCGGCCGGCCACGTTCAAGCTGGATGAGATCGGGTGGCTGGGAGAATTCAACTACGTGGTCATCGGACGCCTGAAACCGTGCGTGACCGAGCGGCGCGCGCTGGCCGAAATGGATGTGGTGCAGGCCGCCATCGCCACGCGCTTTCCCGAGAAGATGCATCTTCGCGCGGCGATGACCCCGCTGCAGGCGGAAGTAACGGGAACCTCGCGCAAAGGCCTGTTGATTCTGTTCGCCGCGGTGGGCGCCGTGCTGCTGATTGTCTGCGTGAACCTGGCGAACCTGAGTCTCGCGCGCACCGCCGGGAGGGGCCGCGATCTGGCCATTCGAACCGCGCTCGGCGCCGGGCGCGCGCAACTGGTCCGCTACATTCTGGGCGAGAGCCTGGTGGTGGGGCTGGCGGGAGGCGTGGCCGGCGTCGCGCTGGCCTGGGCCGGGTTGCGCGCGGTACTGCTGTACGCGCCGCTCGATCTTCCGCGTCTTGACGAGATTCACCTCGACGCTCGCGCCCTGCTGTTCGCCCTTGGGCTCTCGATTCTCACCGGGATTCTCTTCGGCATTCTGCCGGCGTGGCGGGCCTCCTCAGCCGATCCGCAACTGGCCCTGCGCGTCAGCTCCCGTTCCAGCACCGAGGGCCGTAGCGGTCTGCTCACGCGCGAGTTGCTGATAGGTTTTGAAGCCGGGTTGAGCGCGGTGCTGCTGGTGGTAGCAGGCCTGCTGATCGGCAGCTTCGTGCGCCTGCTGAATGTGGATAAGGGCTTTAATGCCGACCGCCTGATCGCGGTGGAGATTAACCTCCCACAGAACGGCTATGGCGAAGACAAACAGCGCGAATCATATTACCGGCAGCTCGCCGCAAAGATGCAGGCGTTGCCCGGCGTCAACGCCGCCGCGATTGTCTCCACGCTGCCGCTCCAGGGCGAGGACTGGGTGGACGTGATGCAGCGCGAGGGCGAACACCTGCCCATGGCCGAGCTGCCCATG
>CAYVPZ010000315.1:0-6003 GCA_964453955.1 uncultured Solibacteraceae bacterium
GGCTGGAAACATCTGCACGCGGTGCTCGCGGCTGTCGATGCACAGTATCACACCGGCGGCAATTACCTGTTCTACATGGCCACCTCCCCCGACTTCTTTCTGGACGTGGCGCGGCGCGTCGGCAACGAAGGCCTGCTCAAGCAGGAAAACGGCCAGTGGCGCCGCATCATCTTCGAGAAGCCGTTCGGCCACGATCTGGCCAGCGCGCGCGAGCTCAATCACGACCTGGTAACGTTCATGCGCGAGGATCAGATCTACCGCATCGATCATTACCTGGGTAAGGAGACCGTCCAGAACATCCTGGTGTTCCGCTTCGCTAACGGCATCTTCGAGCCCATCTGGAACCGCCGCTACATCGATCACGTGCAGATCACCGTGGCCGAGACGGTGGGCGTGGAGCGGCGCGGCGGCTATTACGACCACACCGGCGCATTGCGCGACATGGCGCCGAATCATCTGTTTCAGTTGCTGGCGCTGACCGCCATGGAACCGCCCAGTTCGTTCTCCGCGGCGGCCCTGCAAAACGAGCAGGTCAAGGTGCTGGAAGCGGTGCCGCCGGTGAGTCCGGCCGATTGCAAACACTGCACCATTCGCGGCCAGTATGTGGCCGGCGTCATCGGCGACGATCCGGTCACCGGTTACCGCCAGGAGCCGCTGGTCAGCCCCATTTCGCAAACCGAGACCTACGTGGCGCTGAAGGTTCTGGTGGACAACTGGCGCTGGGCCGGCGTGCCCTTCTACATCCGCACCGGCAAGCGGCTGGCCAAGCGCAAAACCGAAATCGCCATCCAGTTCCGCAACCCGCCGCTCACGCTGTTCCGCAAGAGCCGCACCACGCTGCCGACGGCCAATCGCCTGGTCATCAGCGTCCAGCCAGAGGAGAGCATTTTTCTCGAATTCGACGCCAAGATCCCCGGTCCGGTGGTGACCACCCAGCAGGTGGACATGACCTTTTCCTACGCGGACTACTTCGGCGTGGAGAATCGCACCGGCTACGAGACGCTGCTCTACGACGCCATGGTGGGCGACAGCAGCCTGTTCAAGCGGTCGGACATGATCGAAGACGGATGGACCCTGGTGCAGCCGGTTCTGGATGCCTGGAGCGCGGGCCCGGGCCGCGATCTGCACTTCTACGCCGCGGGCTCCGATGGCCCCGACTCCGCCGACGCCATGATGGAGCACGATCACCGCGAGTGGAGGCCGCTCTGACATGAGCGACGGTGTCACGCGGGCGCTTTTCGTCGATATTGGCGGTGTCCTGGCCACCAACGGGTGGGATACGGATTCGCGCGAGGCTTCGGTGGAGCATTTCGAGCTCGACGCCCGGGTCATCGATTCCCGCCACCGCCTGATGTTCGAGCTGTTCGAGACGGGCAAGATCTCCTGGAAGCAGTATCTGGATCGCGTTGTGTTCAACGTGCCGCGCCCGTTCACCGAGGACGAGTTCACCAGCTTCGTCTTCGCCCATTCGCGCGCCTATCCGGACATGATCGAGCTGGTGCGGCGCGTGAAGCAGAATCACGGGCTGAAGGTGGTGGTGGTGAGCAACGAAGGCCGCGAGCTCACCGAGTACCGCCTGAAGCTGCTGGATCTGGCCTCGGTGGCGGACATTTTCGTGTGCTCGTGTTTCGTGCACTTGCGCAAGCCGGACATCGACATTTTCCGCATGGCCCTCGATCTGGCGCAGGTGGAGCCGGAAGAGGTGGTGTACATCGAAGACCGCGCGATGTTCGTGGAGGTAGCGGCCACGCTGGGCATCCGGGGCATCGTGCACCGCGGCGTCGACACCACCCGCGCCGCGCTGGCGGAGCTGGGGCTGTACGACCGGCCCGCGGCGTTTGTGGCGTGAGGTCGCGTCCAAGCGCCTTCAAGGGCCTTTCTGGGATGCCCGATTGCCCATCCTCTGGACCCCTGCCCGAGGCATTATTCTGCGGCCCGCCTCCTTCCAATGAACCGGACCTTCCGCAACAACAACCTCCGCAAGCAGATCGGCCAACCTGTTCCTATTAACCTCGTGGATCTCCAGGCCGCCCAGATCCACCCGGATCTCGGCACACTGATACGGGGTAGCTTGCGAGATCCGAGGTTTCGCTTCTGCCCACGGCAAATCCTGTTCAGATCCGGATTCCGGGATTAGACTCGTCACTGGGGCAGTAGGGGTCACTTGCATCGGCCCCGCGACCGTGTAGCGCTGCCATGACAACGGCGCACTAACGGAGATTGAAAAAGCTGTTTGCTGGGGGCCAGGTCCATCCTCGGCGGCGGGCCTGCCTTCCTGGCGTTGTGGCATCCTGATTATCGTGAAGACATTCGCGCTCGCGCTGTTCGCCGTTAGTTTGCTCGCCCAGAGCCCGGCCCACCTCTCGAATATCCATCAACTCACCTTCGGCGGGCAGAACGCCGAGTCGTACTGGTCTCCGGATGGGGAGCGCCTCATCTTCCAGTCCACGCGCGACGACGCAAAGTGCGATCAGATCTACATCATGGATGCCGACGGCGGCAATCCGCACCGGGTCTCCACCGGGCAGGGCGTGACCACCTGTTCATACTTCCTTCCCGACGGAAAGCACTTCCTTTACGCTTCCACGCATCTGGCCGGGCCCGACTGCCCGCCGCGTCCCGACCACTCGAAAGGGTACTTCTGGGCGGTCTATGCCGGCTTCGACATCTTCGTGGCCACCGACGATGGGAAGATCGTCCGCAGACTTACCGACACTCCCGGTTATGACGCCGAGGCCACGGTGAACTGGAAGGAGGGCAAGATTATTTACACCTCGAAGGCGTCGGGCGACCTTGACCTGTGGACGATGAAGCTCGACGGCAGCGGAAAAACGCGGCTCACCACGGCCCCCGGCTATGATGGCGGCGGGGTGTTCTCGCGGGACGGAAAGAAGATTGTCTGGCGGGCGTATCGTCCGCCGGATGCGGCGGCGCTGGAGCGATACCGGCAGTTACTGGCCGCGGACCTCACCACGCCCATGAAAATGGAATTGTTCGTCGCCAACGCCGACGGCTCCGGCGAGAAACAAATCACCAGCTTCGGATGCGCCAGTTTCGCCCCGCAGTTTTTGCCCGACGGAAAACGCATCATCTTCTCGTCGAATAAGAACAAGTGCGACAGCCGCGAGTTCGAGCTGTTCACCATCGGCATCGATGGCGACGACCTCCAGCAGGTGACCTCGTTCGGCGGATTCACATCGTTCCCCGAGTTTTCGCCGGACGGACGAAAGCTGGCTTTCACCTCCACCGAGAACGCGAAGTCGCACTACGAGTTCAACATCTTCGTGGCCGACTGGAAGGACTGAGCGCCGCTCAGCGCCGCTGTTCGAGTGTCACCCTGGCCGTGATCTCCTTGCCGTCGCGGAGGACCCTCACCTCCACCACGTCGCCCACTTTGCTCCCGCGCAGCGCGAACGTGAAGTCGTAGAGATTCGCGATGGGCTTGTCTCCGAACTGAATCAGAATGTCGCCGCCCCGCAGGCCGGCTTTCTCGGCGGGGGAACCTGGCCGCACGTCCGAGAACCGCACGCCCGTCTTCACCGGTCCGAAATCCGGAATCGAGCCGAAGTATGGGCCGTAGCCGCCGCCCGGACCGCCCCCCGGACCGGCCGGCTCCACCACCTTCACATATTTCGGGCGCTCGGCGGCGCCATCCAGATCGGCGGCGACGTCGTACACAAGATCCACCACTCGGGCGGCACTCACCGGGTCGATCTTGTCCCAGGTGTCGCTTGGTTTGTGGTAATCGGCGTGGAGGCCCGAGAAGAAGAACAGAACAGGGACCCCTTTGGCGACAAACGAAGTGTGATCGCTCGAACTGTATCCGCCCACCGAGAAATCGATCTTGAAATCGGAACTGGCGGTCAGCCGCTTCAGCATGGGCTCGAAAGTGGAGCCCGTGCCCGTGCCGCCGATGAACAGCTTCGCGCCCGTGACGCGGCCGATCATATCCATGTTGATCATGGCCACCGCCCCGTCCAGCGGCAGGGTCGGGTTGTTGACCCAGTGCGCGGAGCCGAGCAGTCCGATCTCCTCGCCGGAAAACGCGAGGAACAGGATGCCGCGCTTCCGTTCGCCGCCGGCATTGGAGAACAGACGCGCCAGCTCCAGCAAGCCCGCCGTCCCCGACGCGTTGTCGTCGGCGCCGGGGTGCACGTGGCCGATCAGCGACGGCGCCAGCGAACTCTCGTTCCCGAGGCCCAGGTGGTCGTAGTGAGCGCCCAGCACGACGTACTCGCTGGTCTCGCCCGGCAGGTAGCCGGCGACGTTGTGAATAGTGGCATGTTCCCGCTCGACATCCACCTCGATGGAGACATGCAGACTGTCGGGAAGCGCGACGGAGGCCGGCGCCGACTCCTTGTCGATCTGCTTCTGCAACTCGGAAAGGGGCTTCGCCGCCTTGAGCCATTCGCCGGCCACGGCCCTGGTCACCTGGCCAATCACGATGCCCGCGTCTTCCGGTCCGGCCACGCTCCCGAAGCGGATCAGCACGTCCTCCGGCTGTTGCGGAGACTCGCCGTTCACCAGGAGAATGGCCGCCGCCCCATGATTCCTGGCGTTGATGGCCTTGGCGATCAGGTTGGAGTGATGCGTCCAGACCTGCTCTTTACCCGCCTTGTCGGTGTGAAACGACGGCGGCTCGTTGCGCAACACCACAACGATGCTGTCTTTCACGTCGAGGCGCGCGTAGTCGTCGTAATGGAATTCGGCGGCGCTAATCCCATAGCCGGCGAACACCACTTTCCCTTTCACCGTCCGGTTCGACGAGAAACTGATAGGCATGTATTCCGTGCCCATGAGCAAAGTTCGCTCGCGGTCCCCATCGGCGACGGTCAGATGATTCGCGGGACCCACCTTCGCGCCGGTGGTCACGGTGAATGCCTGAAAAAAAGTGCCCGCATCACCGGCCGGCCGCAGCCCCAGGGATCGAAATCGTTCGGCAATATAAGCGCCCGCGCGTTCAAGGCCCACGCTGCCCGCGCCGCGGCCTTCAAGTTCGGGGGACGCAAGGAATTTCACGTCTTCGATGTACCGATGAGCATCGGCGCGGGATGGCGGCGAAGCGGCCAGAACCGGCCGCTCAGCCAGCAGGGCCGCCAGAGCAGCCAGAAGAACAGGGAGAAATCGTCGGCGAGTCAAGATCCCTATCGTACTATGCCTGTTCGCCAGACTAAAGCGGACGGCTTTCGGGCTGGCGTTATTTCGTGATATCGCTAGCCGACGAACGTCGAGGACCTTCACGGACCCGCTCACGAGACTAAAGTTGGCGTTGAGCGACAAAGTGCCGCAACGTGAGGCCCTTGTGGGCAATGCCGCCGGCTTCACTTAGCAGCGAAGCTTGTGGTCTAAGTGCGGATTGCTCCAGCGATTGTACAACGAGCTGGTGTGGGCGTGCCGTTGCAGGTTGCTCAGCATCGGCAAGTCGCCCTCAGTCGCTGTCGAGAAATCCTGCCTTGAAGAGCGGCCGCCCTGCGAGTGCAGTATATATCGCGTACCCAGTTAGCGCGAGTACGCTTGCGATCGCGAACAGAGAGCTGCCCGCGTACCATGCCGATAAATCCGCGGTGAGCGGGAAGTTACCCAGAGTCGCGCTAACTGAGAAACACGACGATCAGCGCCAATACTCCGAATCGGGTCAGGATGAATACCAGAAGCGCCGGTTACCCCGAGCCGCCTACCGACCGCGCGTACGGGTTTCTTAAATGCCGGCGCCTTCGGGAACGCTTTGCCGACTCCGAGAGGGCGTAACGCTCCTTCCGGGCCCGGCTGATCAATCTGTTTACGGTTCAGGCGCAGTTCTGTCGCGAAGCAGCTCCTCCACGGGCGTCCCCGCGGCGAGGTCAAGGACGGTTTTGCCGTTCTTATCGCGCACCCTCAAGTCCGCCCCCCGCTCCACCAGCAGCCTTACGGCCTCCCAATAGCCGCGCTGCAGGGCTACCAGCAGCGGCGTGTTGCCCGCACCATCCGGAAAGCTCACCTGAGCGACATTCTCGACACGCATCT
>CAYVPZ010000316.1:0-5991 GCA_964453955.1 uncultured Solibacteraceae bacterium
CGCCTGCGAGATCTCCACGCGCGCGTCGTAGCCAAGGTCGCGGAATTGCGCCTGCATCCACTCTGCGCGTGCCTGTTCGAAGAAGGTGGGCGCGGGGATGCGGCAAAGCTCCAGGTGACGCTCGTTGATCCACTGCTTCTCGCGGGCGAACCATTGCAGACCCTCGCGCAGCTCCGCCGAGGCGGCCGCGCCGGCCACTGCTTTCGTCATCGTGGAAGGGGGCGTCGCCAAATGCCAGTGTAGCGGTACGGCGCGGGGGTGTGCCAAAAACTAATCAGCCGTGCCCGCCCCTAACGCCCGCCGCCCACGTGCACCGGCTTCTCCGCGCCGGAGAAACGCCGGTACGGCCCGCGGGTCCCGTTGGGCAGGATGGTGTCCATCGAGGTCAGCGTCTGGGTGAGCTGATCGCCGCTGAAGCCCCGCGCGCCGGTCAGGTTGGCGCCGACGAACCTGGCCGTCGTCACCATTGCCTCGCGGAAGTTCGCACCGGTAAGGTCGGCGCACTCGAAATCGGCGCCGCCGGCATTGGCGCCCTGAAAATCGGCCCCGCGCAACGAGGCCCGCTGGAACCCGGCGTGGCTGAGGTCGGCGCGCGTGAATCGGACCCGGTCGCAGTCGGCGCCGCCGAAGTTGCAGTTTTGCGCCGCGCCGTCGGCCCAGTTTGCGTCGTTGAATTTGGCCAGCACGAACCGGCACCATGAGGCTCGCGCGCGCTGCAGGATCGCCCCGTTGAAGCTGGCCTCCTCGCAATCGCACTCGGTGATGACCACCCGATGCATGCTCGCCTCGTCGAATTTCGCCCCGCCCATCTGACAGTGGATCAGGTGGCTGTCGAACAAACGCGCCGAAACCAGCGTGGCGCGCCGCAGGGAAGTTTCCGTCAGCGTGGCTTCGGAAAGGCTCGCGTCGGTGAGCCAGCACGAATCGAGACAGGCTCGTTCGAGGACGCTTTCGCCCAGGTCCGCCGCGGTGAGTCTGGCCATGCGCAGGTCGGCGCTCTCCAGATCGGCGCCGTTCAGATTCGCGCCGCTCAGGTCCGCTTCGGTGAGCACTACCGCGCGCAGATCCGCCCTGCGCAGGTCCGCTCCCTCCAGTGCCGCGCCATGCAGGAACCACCCGTGCAGATCGGCTCGCCGCCCCGCGCCGGTGGCCAACCACAACGCATGCTCATGCAGCCGCGCGCGAAGTTCGGAGTCGGACCTCGCTCTCGACTTCTCCAATGGCGACCTCGGCATAAACATTCCCATTTACATCCCCATGACGGTCATCAGCCCGCCAAACAACTCCTGAAACTCGCCAGCCATTTCGGGCACGTCGTCAACCTTCATCCACGACGGCAATGCCGCCGCCCTCGCCCGCTCCTTCGCTTCTTCCGGCCGCGCTGCGTCCATTGGAAAAATGCCGTGGCCCTGTTCTCTGGCGAAATTGTCGGCCGCATGCACCAGCTCGCTGAGCCGAATTGGCTTGCCCGGCTCGCCAGCCGTGGGGTCGTCCTCGGGGTGGTGATGATACTGCACCGCGGCCACCAGCTCACCGGGCATCCCCGACATCCGCAGCGCCTCCGCCGAGATCTCGCCGTGCGTGAAACCCAGAATCTGAAGCTCGCACGCTTCCGAAGAGAGCTGCCCGCCGGTTCGGAGCGCGCGGATGCGCAGGAACTGCTCGGGCAGCGCCGTCACAATCAACAACTTGCCGAAATCGTGAAACAGTCCCGCGCTGAACGCCGCATCCGCGCCGCTCACCGGCGCCCGCGCCGCCAGCAGATCGCAGACAACCGCGGTGGCCAGCGAGTGGAAGTGGAATCGTTTCGCCGGCCACCCCGGAGGCGTCGCGATCTTGTGACAGATCTGGTTGAGGCCCAGCCCCAGAATCAGATTGCGCAGGCGTCCCAGGCCCAGCAAGGCCATGGCTCCCGAAATGGAGGCCATGGAGCCGCGCCCGTACAGTGCGGAGTTGGCGATGCGCAGAATAGTGTTCGAGATCACCACGTCCGCCTCCACCAGAGGCACCAGAGTCCGGAAGTCCACCCACTCGTTGGCCAACTCCGCCCGCAACCTCTGCATCGTGCGCGAATAGGGCGGCAGATCGTGCAGCGCTTCGAGAACGCGCTCGCGGTCGTCCGTGGCTGTGGCTGTCTGGAACACCTCAGAGTAGTTATCGCGAATCGGCGGCTCCGGTTAGAGCCTGATATCGGTACTAAAGGCCTCGGGGGAGAACCGATCGTCAACCGTCTCCCCGGCGTGCGCTTTCTCCCGTTTCGCGAGATTTCCTGAACCGGCCGGGAACGACTCGTACTATGGTTACTAAGGTGCCTAATACACTCTTTTACGCGCATAGACGAAACGAATCCTCCCCTCACCGCGTCCCCAACTCTGTGAAACGCCGCAACTTGCACGTCCTGACCCGCCTTTCCATCCTGGCCGCCTGGTCGATTTCTTCACTGGGTTTTGCCCAGGGCGCTCCCCGGCATTACATTCTGATCCTCGACGATCCGCCGGTGGCCTCACGATTCGCTTCGCGGGAAGCTCTGGCCACGGTGGAGGCCGGCCAGTACCGCCAGCAGATTGCGACGAAGCAGACTACCCTCCGCCAGCAGCTCGCGGCGAAGCATTTCACGGTGATTGGTGGTGTTTCAACCGTGCTGAATGCCATGTTTGTTGCCGCCACGCCCGATCGGGTGGGCGAACTGAAGGCTCTCCCCGGCGTCACCGGCGTGGTGGCGGCGCGGCGCTTTCACCGCAACCTCAACGAAGCCACGCTACTGGTGAATGCGCCTGCGGCGTGGACCGCTCTGGGCGGAGTGTCCAACGCGGGCGCGGGCATTAGAATAGGCATTCTGGACACCGGCATCGAGATAACCCGCGCCGACGGCTCGCCCAACCCGGCGTTTTATGATCCGTCGCTGCCGGCTCCCACGGCGTTCAGCCCGGTCTGCGACCCCACCCGGATCAACACCTGCAGCCAGCCCGCGTTCACGAATAACAAAGTGATTGTGGCCCGCAGTTACGTTGGTCTCATGGCGGCCGGAGGGGCCATCAATCCGAGTGAACCCCAGCTCGATTCCCGGCCGGATGACATCACCCCCCGCGATCACATCGGTCACGGGACGGCCGTCTCTACCTGCGCGGCCGGCGTCGCCGGTACCGTCACGCCAGAGGCGTCCGCCAGTGGGAGCGGCACGGTGGCCATTGGAGGGGTGGCGCCGAAGGCATACCTGGGCGAGTACCGCGTGTACGGTTCCCCGGGAGTAAACGAGAACGGCAGCACCAGCGACATCGTCATTATGGCTCTTGACGATGCCGTCACCGACGGCATGGACGTGGTCTCCTTTTCGAGCGGCGGTCCGGCGATAAGCGCCGCGGAGGATACCGGGGCCGCTTGCGGCTATCCCGCGGGGGTGTTCTGCGACCCGGTTGCCCACGCCTTTGAGATCGCCGCCGAAGCGGGCACCATCATTACGGTGGCCGCGGGCAACGACGGCCCCGCGGGCGGCGGCGGCCCGGGCACCATCGAAAGTCCCGGCGACGCGCCGTCGGTGATCACCCTCGCCGCCAGCACAAACTCGCACTACTTCACGCCCACGGTTTCCGCGGCGGCGACGGGAGCGCCCTCCAACCTGCTGAACCTGGCGGCCGGTCCCAGCGACAGCGCCGGCACCGGCTCAATAACCGCCCCTCTGCGCGATGTCACGGTCCTCGGCGATCCCGGCACCGCCTGCAATCCCCTGCCGGCTTTCTCGCTGGCCGGACATATCGCGCTGATCGAGCGCGGCACCTGCGATTTTTCCGTGAAGCTGTCGAACGCGCAGGGCGCCGATGCCACCGGGGTGCTTCTTTACATGGCCGACTCGACGCCGCTGGTCTCCGCCGGTGTTCCGTTTGAGGTGGGCACGGACGGCTACGGGGTGGTTCCGACGGTCATTGTCGATCAGACCGACGGCCTGGCTCTAAAGAGCTACATCGACGCCAACGCGGAACAACCCGTAACCATCAACACCAATGGCAGCGAACTGGCCGACACGGCGGGCCAGAATGAATTGGCTACTTTTTCGTCACTGGGCCCCAACCTGGGACCCCTGCTGGTCAAACCGGAACTGACCGCGCCCGGCGAAGAACCCAACCCGTACTACTATGGCGGCATCTTGATGGCCACCGAGACCTACGACTCGCAGGGTGAGGTGTTCAGCGGCACCGGCTTCGGTGCGTTCGATGGCACCAGCTTCTCCACGCCGATCACCGCCGGCGCGGCCGCTCTCGTGCTGCAGGCGCATCCCAAGGTCACCGGCGCGGCGAGACTGGCCCTGGTGCGGTCGGCCCTGGTGAATAACACCGCGCAGACCATCGTCACCGACGACCTCGGCCAGGGCGATGGCGTCGACACATTCGAGATCGGATCGGGACTGCTGAATGCCGGCGCCTCGGTCGCGAGCGACATCGTCGTCAGCCCCTCCACGCTCGCGTTTAGTGTCCCGCCATCGGCGCAACAGTTCACCGTCACAAACAACGGCGCGTCGGCCGTGACGCTCGACGTTAAGGTATCGCCGAACCTTACCTGGGATTTTGCCAGCAGCATGACCCTGACCGCCAGTACATCGAGCGTCTCCCTTGCGGCGGGCGCCTCCCAGACGGTGACGATTACGCCCGGCGGGACTACGCCTGGATTGTCGTCCACTGGAATTGAGATCGGTTCCGGACCTGGCGACTACACCGGCTCGGTCACGCTGCAGGGATCCGGCGTCTCCCTCATCGTGCCCTACGTGTTCGTGGCCGGTGATGGGGCTCTCGCCCAATCTCCGAACATCTATGTCGACGGCGGCGACGGTTTCGACGGCACCGTCGGTCAGGACATCCCAGTGGAACAGGGCGGCGATCCCTTGTTCCAGATCGTGGACGATTACGGCCTGCCCATAGCCGGCGTGCCCGTGGCCTGGACCGTGAGCAGCACCACTGCCACTAACCCCACCCTCGGCGGCTTCGACACGGTGACCAACCAATATGGTCTCGCCGGGGCCGGTTTGAACTGCATAAGCTGCACGTCGGCCACTTCAGTATTGCTTGGCTCGCAGGCCGGAACCTACTATTTCACGGCCACCACGCCGCTGGGGGCGTACACCTTCTCCGGGACCGCTCGTGTTCCGCCCGCCATTCGCCCTATGCAGAGCGTGGAAAACGCGGCCAGCTTCGATGCCACCGTCTCTCCCGGGTCCTACGTCGCCATTTTCGGCGCAGGCCTGACCGACGGCAACACCGACGTTCCAGCGGACAGCACGCGGCTTCCCCTTGCCATCGGATCCTACGGCAGCTCTTACGTGAACGTCAGCTTTGACGTTCCCTCGGCCGGCGTCAGCGTCCCCGGCCATTTCTTGTTCGTGAGCCCGGGACAGGTGAACGTGCAGGTGCCCTGGGAGCTGCAACAGGCTTTGGCGGCGGGCCAGAACTCGGCGTTCGTGAAGGTGACCATCGACTATACACCGGGCAACGTTGTCACCATTCCGATCCAGGCGTTTTCGCCGGCTGTTTTCAACCTGGGGACCCCCAGTGCGCCCCAGGCCGCTGCGCGCGATAACAACACTGGCACCGTGATCGGGCCGAGCAATCCCGAGACCCGCGGCCAGTACGTGCAGGTCTTCGTCAACGGGCTCGGTCCGGTGGAGAACCAGCCGGCCAGCGGCGATTCCGCGGACCCCACCGGCGTCACGCTGAGCAAGACCACCAGCACGGTTACGGTGAACATTGGCCCGGCCCCGGGAGTGCAGGTGACCCCCGCATTCAGCGGGCTCGCGCCGGGCTATCCCGGGCTCTATCAGGTCAATTTCCAGGTGCCCACCAGCCTGTCGGCGGGCAACCAGCCGTTTACCGTGAGCGTGGGCGGCGTGACCTCCCAAGCTTCCGCGCTGTGGGTGAAGTAGAAGGAATAAAGGAATAAAAGGAATTAAGGGGAGTAAAGGGAGTAGATGGGCCAGTGTCCCACCATGCTCCCACTCCTTTTATT
>CAYVPZ010000317.1:0-5982 GCA_964453955.1 uncultured Solibacteraceae bacterium
CGTTAAACATACGGGAAGCGCACGAACGGCCGGAGGGTATGGAAGAACGCGCGGTTATGATGACCGGGCTGGCCCCGGATCGCATTGTGGAGGGTCTGGAGATCCTCAAGTCACAGCCGGTGGGCTCGAATCGTACGCTAAGAACCGTTGCGGACTACAACGTTCCCAACGTGTCCGGGAAAGTCGCCCGGATTGTCCTCAGTTATACGGACTACGTCCGCCGGGTGGTGTGGCGTTATCCGTAGTTTGAACAGTACGACCCAGCCCCCAATGAGAGCACTGTTGGTCAGTTGCGTGTTTCCTCCCGAGCCTGTCACTTCAGCTTCGACGAGCCATTCGCTCGCGCAGGAGCTGTCGAAACGGGGATATGACGTTACAGTGATCACTCCCTATCCGAGTCGCCCAGGGGGGCGCATCTTCTTTGGTTTTCGACGGCGGCTGTTTGGACGCTGCCGCGAAAGCGGTGGCATTGATGTGGTCCGTTGCTTCTCTACGACGTCCCGTACACCCTCCTTGGTCAGCAGACTGTTCGAAAACGTGTCGTTCGGCTTGTCCGGTGGGGTTGCGATGGCAATGCTGCGGCGACCCGATGTCATCTACGCAAACACTTGGCCGATCTTTGCGTCGGGCATTGCAGCACTTGTTGCCCTATTCAGGGGGATTCCGATTGTAGTGAGCGTCCAGGATGTCTACCCGGAATCGCTTTTTTCTCTTGGGAGGCTTCGCAAGGAGAGCATCCTCGCGCGCCTGCTGAGGTTTGTGGATGTCCGCATTACACACTTTGCCTCGGATGTCGTGGTCATATCGCAGCGGATGGAGCGGATCTACCTGGGGGACAGAGGCATCCCGGCGGAGCGCCTCCATCTCATTGCGAATTGGCGGGGAAGCGAAGAGCCGCCGGATGCCGAGGCTGTTCGGCTGCGCAGGGATGGATGGGGAATCAGTCCAGGCACTTTCCTCTTTATCTTCGCCGGGAACGTAGCGGCCGCTTGCGGCATCGACGGCGCGATTGAAGCTATTTCCGCCTTGCCGGCCGAGCCATTCGCCCAGCTTCTCGTCGCTGGTTCGGGAAGCGCTCTTGAGAATTGCCGGAACGTTGCGAGTCGTCAGGGGTATGACAGGACCGTGTTTCGAGGCGCGTTTTCGGCGCAGGAGACACTGCCGATTCTAAGTGCTGCTGACGTCCTGATCCTGCCGACCCAGGGTGACCAATCGCTCGTGGCGATGCCGTCAAAGCTGATTTCCTACATGCTGGCAGCCCGGCCGGTATTGGCCGTCGCCCGGCCCGAATCCGACTTGGCGAAGGTCGTAATCGAATCCGGTTGTGGATGGGTGGTTGAGCCCGGGGATACCGGGCAGTTGGCGAGACAGATGAGCGTTGCCGCCGCAATGGATCGGTCGGTACTGACTCGCATGGGCTCTCTCGGCCGGGAATACGCCCTGGCTCACTTTTCGACTGAGGCCTGCATGCCTAAGGTGATCGGAGTGCTTGAAAAGGCGATGAGAGCGAAGCGGCCCAATTCCACTGCGCCAGAAACCCACCTGGGTCAACGCGCCTAGTCGGGCGGGGCCGCTTGCGTCAGCTTACCCTAACCCGGCGTAGCCGGAACCAAACAGGAAACGGATGAGATGCCCGCATGGGCATCGAGCCTCTAACGGATCGCTACACGGACCAATCGCAGGAGTTCTCTCCTGTTATGACCGGATCGTCATGCCGGGGACGATTCCCCAATGGTGCCACGCGAAGGGGATGACCGACTATCTCTACCAGCGTCAGATACAGATCTTCGATTACCTCTACTACCTCACCGCTCTGGGAAAACAGGTGGTAGCCCTCGGCCTGAAACTCAAGAACCTCTACGTCATCCCCACACTTGCCAGATTCGACAACGATCTGATGGTATAGGCACTAATGGCGCACACAACCTGCACAAACATGGTTTCGGGCTTGACGCCCCCGGACCTGAGCGAGGTCGTTGCGGTGCACCTTCGATCGTTTCCCGGGTTTTTCCTATCGCAAATGGGCCCACGATTTCTTCTGTGTTTTTACCAGGAACTCCTCAGTGATCCCTCCGGGATTGCGTTAGTTTGCAGGCAGGGCCACAGAGTCCAGGGTTTTGTCGCGGGAACTGCGGAACCACGCGGTTTCTACAAGAGGCTCTTGGTCGGGAAATGGCTTCGGTTCGCCTTGGCGTCGGCAGCCCCCCTGCTTAGGAATCCGATGATCGTGCCGAGGCTCCTCAACGCCTTCCGGAAGACGAAGGAAGAACCTGACGACGTGGGCTGCGGTTTGCTCATGTCTATCGCCGTCGACCCCGAAGCCCAAGCGGGCGGAATCGGCGCCGCGTTGGTTCAAGGATTCCTGACGGAGTGCAAAAAGCGGGGGCTATCCTCCGTACATCTTACGACAGACCACTACGAGAATGACCGGGTGAACCGTTTCTATTTGAAGTTAGGATTCACCGTCTCCCGCTCATTCACCACGCCTCAGGGTCGGGTAATGAACGATTACCGGATTGAGATTGGCTGAATCCGTATCTTCGAAGACCAAGGCGGCAACGAACATGGCACTCTCTGTTCACAATCCGTTCCTTCCCTTCTGTCTCCCGGAAGTTGGCGAGGAGGAGATCGCGGAAGTAGCCGACTCTCTTCGGTCCGGGTGGCTCACAACGGGACCCAAAACCAAGCGCTTTGAGGAAGATTTCGCGAGCTACATGGGGTCGGATGTCGAAGCGCTGGCCGTCAACTCGGCGACTGCCGGGCTACACCTTTCCTTGGAGGCCGCCGGTATTGGACCCGGCGACGAGGTCGTCACTACCTCCTACACATTCACCGCCACAGCCGAGGTCATTCGTTATCTCGGCGCTAATCCCGTCTTCGTCGATGTGCGAGCGGGCACGCTGAACATCGACCCAAGCGCTATCGAAGCAGCGATCACCCCGCGCACCAAGGCAATCGTTCCTGTCCACTTCGCTGGGCTGGCTTGCGAGATGAAACAGATCATGCAGCTGGCGAAACGGTACCGCCTCAAAGTGATTGAGGATGCCGCTCACGCCCTGCCGGCGACCTCGGGTGGCCGTCTCATTGGTACCCTCGAGAGCGACGCCACCGTCTTCAGCTTCTATGCGACAAAGACGCTCGCAACCGGAGAAGGCGGGATGATCGTCACGCGCGACCCGGAACTGGCTCAACGGTGCCGTGTCATGCGCCTGCACGGAATCGACCGCGACGCCTTCGATCGGTACACGTCGGAAATCCCCGCGTGGTTCTACAGCGTCGTGGCCCCGGGGTTCAAGTACAACATGACGGACGTCGCCGCTGCGATCGGAATCCACCAGCTACTCAAGCTGGATCGCTTCCTCCGCAGAAGAGAGGAGTTGGCACAACGATACGACGAAGGACTTCGGGATCTCTGCGTTCGGCTTCCCCCACATGCTCCGCCGGATGAAGTGCACGCTTGGCACCTCTATGTCATCCGTCTAAACGATGACGCGCCCGTCTCGCGTGACGATTTCGTCGACCAGATGGCAGTCGCCGGGATTGGCACCAGTGTGCACTTCATCCCCCTCCACCTGCATCCGTACTGGAGGGACACATATGCCCTGCGGCCGGAGCAATTTCCGAATGCCACCCGGGCTTTCAAACAGGTCGTGAGTCTTCCGTTGTACACACGGATGACTGATGCAGATCAGGACCGCGTCATTCGCGCCACACACTCGATTCTTGGTCGCCGGCACCGGAGCGTTGTTACGGTCGCAGGGGCAGAAGTTGGCGGGGCCTGACACGCATGCTGCTAAAGCGTTGCATGGATATCGCGCTGAGCTCCCTCGTACTCCTGCTGCTGAGCCCGATTCTGATAGCAGTAGCTCTGGCGCTTTGGCTGGACTTCGGTAGTCCCGTTCTGTTTCGCCAGGAACGCGTCGGGCTGAGATTCCGCCGCTTTAATATCCTGAAGTTCCGAACCATGCGAGTTGCGAGCGGCCCTTCGGTGACTGTGGCCGGCGATGATCGCATCACGCGGGTCGGCAAGTTTCTACGCCGCACGAAACTCGATGAGCTGCCGCAGTTTTGGAACGTCCTCCGCGGCGACATGAGCCTCGTCGGACCTCGCCCGGAAGTTCCGGAGTATGTCGAGTTGTTCAGAGAACGCTACGGTATAGTCCTGACGGTCCGGCCCGGAATCACGGACCTGGCTTCCATCCACTTCCGGAACGAGGAAGAAATACTTTCCAGAAGCAGCGAACCATTAAAGGTGTATGCGGAGCGTATCCTTCCGGCCAAATTGGACTTGGCGGAAGAATACATCAGAACCCGCACGGGGTTCGGCGACATTTCCATCTTGCTTCACACTGCAACTGCGATCGTAAGAACCCACTGATCGAGACCCACGTCATCAAGCAGGTCCGGGCCGCCGTTGGCTCCGGACCACTGCTGGAACTTCTGGAAGAACCCGTCGCTACCAACGGAGGTATCCCATCGCTATGCCAAAATTCAACGTCCACGGGGTCGCCCGCCATCTCACTTGCCACCCTCGCTGGGTGATGCGAGCCGTTCAACTCGCCATATTCGCCCTCTCCGGCGTCCTCGCGTTCATCCTGCGCTTTGACTTCGCCCTGCCCCTGCAATACCGGCCTTACTTGCTGACGGCGCTTTGCGTCTTCGTTCCGGCCAAAATTCTCGCCTTCCATCTCTTCGAATTGGACCGCGTCTGGTGGCGATATACTTCCATTCGCGATGTCACCCGCCTCGCTGCAGCCAACTTCGCCGGCTCGGCGCTCGGCTGCCTTGGCCTCCTGTTGGTCGCCCCCAAAGGGTTTCCGCGCTCCATCTATTTCCTGGATTTCCTGCTCTGCTTCGGCATGACGGCGGGAGTCCGCTTGGCCGCGAGAATGGCGTTCGAATTCTCCCGGTTGCCGAACCTGGCAACCAAGAAACGCACTCTCATCTACGGAGCCGGTGACGCCGGTGTCGGTCTGCTCCGTGAAGTCCTACAGAATCCTGCCCTGTCTTACCAGGTCGTCGGCTTCATCGACGACGATCCGACCAAGGTCGGCAGCTTCATTCACCGTGTCAGAATCTTCGGCAATGGAGCAGCCCTGCCTTCCATCGTGGCGTCCCAGGCCATCGAAACCGTCCTCATCGCCTTGCCCTCCGCCACCGGCACGCAGATGACGGAGATACTCAACCGTTGTTACGAAGCTGGCGTTTCCTACAAGACGGTTCCCGGTCTCGGGGAACTCATCGAAGCCAACGGACTCGCCGCTCAGATCCGCGACGTCGCCGTCGAAGACCTCCTCGGCCGGAACTCCGTACGCCTCGAAGAAGACCAGATCCGCGGCACGCTCGAAGGCAAAGTCGTCATGGTCACGGGTGCGGCGGGCTCCATTGGTTCCGAACTTTGTCGGCAGATCGCACGTTTCAACCCCGCCGGGATTGTGGGATTTGAAATCGCCGAATCGCCGCTGTTCGAAATCGATCGCGAAATGCGTCAGGAGTTCCCGAATACGCCCTTCCACGCCGAGATCGGCAGCATCCAGAACCGCGCTCGCCTGGACGAGGTCCTGCGCCAATACTCGCCGTCGGTGGTCTATCACGCCGCAGCCTACAAGCACGTTCCCCTCATGGAGACCCACGTCTTTGAGGCCATTGAGAACAACGTCGTCGGCACATACAACCTCGCTGTGGCCGCCGCCGAACACGGTGTCGAGGACTTCGTCATGATCTCCTCCGATAAAGCCGTGCGGCCGACCAACGTCATGGGTGCCACCAAGCGCATCGCCGAACTGCTGCTTCTCGCCCTGCAAAACAGGCGGACCAAGTACGTTGCCGTGCGCTTCGGTAACGTGCTCGGCTCGAACGGCAGCGTCATCCCGATCTTCAAGAAACAGATCGCGGCGGGCGGGCCGGTGACAGTGACGCATCCCGACATGCGGCGCTTCTTCATGACCATTGCCGAAGCCTGTCAGCTTGTGCTGCAAGCCG
>CAYVPZ010000318.1:0-5978 GCA_964453955.1 uncultured Solibacteraceae bacterium
TTGATGTGGTCGCCAATCAGGGTGACGTTCGCGCCCGCGGCGATCCAGCCCTCCCGCCGCGCGCGGCGCACCGCGTTGCGCACCAGCCCGGCTCGCGTGGGCGCGGTCTCGCCGAACTCCCCGAAGCGGAAGAACTCCCGGAGCCCCGCCTGGCGCATTTTGTTCCAGCCGATGCGGGTGAGGTTGCCGGTCACCAGACCTGTCACCACGCCTGCACGCCGCAGGCGTCCCAGCAGCCGCCGCACGCCCGGGCACACCCGCCGCGTCAGGTTCGGACAGGTGCGCACGTGGATGCGCTCGGCGGTGGCCATCACCGCGGGCAACGATTCGCGCACCAGCCTGCGTGGCGCGCCGGCCTGCCGCATCATCGCATCGACAATCCCCGGGTCCAGCATGCCCGCCACCGGCACGCCGTCCGTGGTGGTCTCCATACCGGTGACCCGGCGAATCGCGGCAATCAGCGCCAGGCGGTGATGCGGGCCCGCGCGCCGCAGCAGCGTTCCGTCGATATCGAACAACACCAGCGCGTTGGGGGGGATCATCCTTCACTATAGCGGCGTATCATAGCCACATGGATCTGCAGTTCCCCAACGGGAAGATGCTGCGCCTGGTCCGCGGCGATATTACGGTCATCCGCGTCGATGCCATCGTCAACGCGGCAAACTCCGGCCTGCGGGGTGGAGGCGGAGTGGACGGGGCCATCCATCGAGCGGGCGGTCCCGCCATCATGAAAGATCTCGACGCCATCCGCGCGCAGCAGGGCGGCTGTCCCACCGGCGGCGCGGCGGCCACCGGCGCGGGCGCGTTGCCGGCCCAGTATGTGTTCCACGCGGTGGGCCCCATCTATGGCGACGGGAATCACCAGGAGGCGGAGCTGCTGCGCTCCTGCTACCAGACCTGCCTCGCTCTGGGCGAGGAGCGCGGCGTGCGCACCATCAGCTTCCCGGCCATCGGCACCGGCGCTTATGGCTACCCCATGCGCGAAGCCGCCCGCATCGCGCTGGAAGCCACCGGAGCGCACCTGGCGCGCAACGACACCGGAATTCGCGAGGTGCTTTTCGTGCTGGCCACCACCGAGGCGTACGACGTGCATTCCTCGGTCCTCGCGGCGTTGCGCGCGAAACCGCTAAAATAGACTTGTCATGCAGGTACTGCACGCGGGCGAGCACAAGTTCCTGTTGCTCGAGCTCGATTCGGAATTCGTCGCCAATATCGCCCGCCAGGCCGGCTTCGACCTGAAGATGGACGACGGCTCCCGCACGGTGGGCCTGGACCTGTGGGCCAACGACCGCGACGCGCCCCTGCTTTTGTTCGACGCCGCCGACCCCGGCAACCTCGGCTGGTTCTCCCGCTGCCAGTTCTACGTCGACGGCAGCACCGGCGCCGTTCTGCAGACCCCGCTCAGCGTGGCCAACCAGCGCGACCGGTCCGGCCGCGCCATTCCCAACGCCCTGCGGCTGCAGATTCGCAAGGAGCTGCCCGCTTCCTTCCGCCTCCCCGGCAAGCAGCCCGTCACCGAGCAGATGGTGTACGCCGTGGTGTACAATTTTCTGAACGCCCTGCTGAACACGGGCGTCGGTGTGTGCGGCGGCAACATCGTCAAGCCGCTGGCCGGCCGCACCGAGCATGTGGGGTCGCGAAACTAGGGGTCTCGAAACGTGGCAAAATACAAGGTCCTGTTCCTGTGCATTGGAAACTCCTGCCGCAGCCAGATGGCGGAAGGTTTTGCGCGCACCTATGGCACGGATGTGATGGAGGCGCAGAGCGCCGGCCTTGGCCCGGCCATCGCCGTCTCGCCCCAGACCATCGACACGATGAAGGAGAAGGACATTGACGTGTCCGAAGCCATCCCCAAGGGCATCGACGGCGTGGACCGCAGCGGCCTCAGCCTCATCGTCAATATCTCCGGCCAGAAGCTGCCGATACGCGCGGTTCCGATGGAGGACTGGGACGTCCGCGACCCCATCGGGCGCGACGAAACGGTGTTTCGCGCGGTGCGGGACGACATCGAGCGGCGCGTGATGGAGCTGATTCTGCGGCTGCGCGCGGAGCAGCGCGAAGAGCAGGGGCTTCCCCCGCAGCGCGGGAATGCGCGGCAGCGGGTTGACACCTGGCGTGGCCGGTTCCGATAATAGAAGCGACCCACCTCACGTGCGGATGTGGCGGAATTGGCAGACGCGCTAGATTCAGGTTCTAGTGCTCGCAAGGGCGTGGAGGTTCAAGTCCTCTCATCCGCACCAATCAATTCAATAACTTAGACGGAGTGTTGGTGCCTTCGCCCGATGCGTGAGAGGACGTCGGTGTGCCAATAGTGTGCCGATTGCCGGTCGAGGCGCCCTTAGCTTGGAAATAGCTCCCAAGGCGCGCGGCCGCAGTCTTGAGATCTGACTCGCTCACGATGTTATAGCGGTCGAACACGGCGCGCGTCTTGTGGCCGGAAATCGCCATGGCGACACGCTCGGGCACCCCCGCTCGAATGAGGTTGCGGACCCCAGTTCGCCGAAGGTCGTGGAAGATTCGCGTTGGCTTGCCTTCCTTGTCCACAAGCCCGACCTCGCGACATGCTCTCACCCAGGCAGCGCGGAAGTCACGAATCTGTTTACCATCCCGGAAGAACACCCAAGGGCATTCTGGACACTGCCGATCACGGGCGGCTTTGCTCATCGCCAGCATCTCGCAGAGGTCGGCCGCCAGCGGAATCACACGCGACTCGTCGTTCTTTGTGGTACCCGGATCAAGGCGAACGAGGCGCTCTGCAAGGTCCACATGCGACCAGGTCAGCGCCATGATCTCGCCTCTTCGGCAGCCAGTGTAGTAGGCGAAGGTCAGAATGGGCCTGATTTCCTCGGGTAGTGCTCCGCGCAGTCCCAGAAACTCATCGTGCTCGAAGAAGCCCTTGCGAACGTTGTTCTCCTGGAATGACGGGATGTGCGGCACCCGCGCAACCTTTGGGGGTGACGAAGCGCGCCCCAGATTGAACGCGCGGCGAAGCAAGGCGAGCTCGCGATTCACCGTCGAGTTCGAACGCCCGGCCTGTTGCCGAGAGGCGATGTACTCGGTAATGGCCGCCGTTCCCACGCGCTCGATCGGCAACCTGCCGAAAAAGGGCCGAAGATGTCTTTCAACGAGGAGTGTCGCCCATTCCAGACACTTGCGGTTTATGCGATAGTCGGCGAGCAAGTCATCGAGAAGCAAGCCTACGGTGGCTTTACTTGGAATGATCGCGCCAAGGTCGCGTTCACGAAGGACGCCGGTTAGATACGCCTCGGCGTCCTTCTTGCCGCCGTGGATGGTCTTGTTGAGGTAAAGCCGCTTGCCTGTGTTGGGATCGCGCCCAAGGAAGACGCGTACGACGAATGTCCTCTTCCCGCGTGGAATGATCTGGCCGGCCATGCTTGAGATTAGGCCGGTTGGAGCGAAGTAGACAATAGGCACACATGCGGCGCAGTACCAGCGCACGGGATGGGACTCTTGGCACTCACTGACGTCCCCAGCACGCCTCGAAAACGGGTTGTGAAACGCGAACCAGCACGCGACTGCCGCCCGATGTTTTCCTGATTTTGGGGCACTTGCCCTCAAAAAGCCCTGCACACTGCGGTTTCTTCCGCCGATAGAAGATTGTCGTGAAATGGATTCTCAGGATTTGCGCAATCACAACACGCTATCGGCCCATTGAGGCCAACCACCTGTCCCCCGAGAACAGGCGGCGTCGTGCAGGCGGGCTGCCCACCCTTGCTTGCCTCCTCGCCTGCTGGAGCATCACGGTACCCGCTCAGAACCAGCCCGTATCGCCCCCGCGTCCGGGCCGCCCACTGATCCTGAACCAGACCCGGTACCGGCTGCGCGCCGGGGAGAGAGCGCAACTTGATGCCCTGCCTGAGACGCTCGACTTCATACACAACGCTCAGACCGCCGCGGTCACAATCAACGGATCGCAGACAAGAGGCTTTGCGATTGGGCCCAGCACGAGCGGAAACGACGTTCTGCTGGCCGCTTCCCTGACGATGAAACCGGGCGAGTACGCCGTTACCGTGTTAGCCATCGATCAATCCGGCGAACAGCGGACGGCGGCGGCTGACATCACGGTGGATGCCTTGCCGGTTGTACCGTCGGGCGGCTCGGCGCCTCCTGTCGTGCTGTTGAACGGCTGGCAGTTCTCTGTCTTTCCTCCAAGCACCTGCCCGATTGCGCCGACGGGTTCGGCTGCAACCTTCGGTAGCCTCGCGTCGCAACTGGTCGCGCCAGCGATTTACTTCTTTGACAATTGCGTCGAGCAGTCTGTCAACGGCAGCTCCATAGAGGAATTGGGCGTGACACTGGGCCAGTATCTCGACATGGTCCAGTATGCTGACGGGACATTGGTTCCTCAGGTTGATCTTGTCAGTCACAGCATGGGCGGCCTCATCGTCCGTTCCTACCTTGCCGGCCTGCAGGCAAGCGACGGCCTGGCTCCGGTTCTCAATCCGAGAGTTCGAAAGTTCATCGAAATCGCCACGCCAAATTTCGGTTCGTTCCTCGCGGCGAACTATTCCGATCTGCTCGCGAACGGAACCCAAGCCGCCGAGATGGTTCCGGGCAGCGCTTTCTTGTGGAGTGTAGGAACCTGGAACCAGCACGGCGACGACCTGCGCGGCGTTGACGCGATTGCCATCATCGGCAACGCCGGTTACTGGAGGTCAAGCATCTTCGCGTCGACGCAATTGAACAACGCAAGTGACGGCGTCGTCTCGCTGACAAGCGCCTCGCTCAACTTCTCGCGCGATCCGTCCCGGACCAGAATCTTGCCCTATTGCCATATCGGCCCGGAGTCGTCCGCGTACCCGTACATCGACTGCTCCGGCAAGGGCGGAATTGCGAATGTCGATGAAGCGCCGGAGACAGGGCAGGTTATCTTGTCGTTC
Source organism: uncultured Solibacteraceae bacterium (assembly GCA_964453955.1). Classification (GTDB taxonomy): domain Bacteria; phylum Acidobacteriota; class Terriglobia; order Bryobacterales; family Bryobacteraceae; genus CAWACP01. The sequence goes on from CAYVPZ010000318.1 coordinate 4,902, forward strand.
CTTGCTGGCACCTCGGCTTGGCAGTACGTCGGCTTCTCGAATCAGACACAATTCGGCGGGGGCTATCTCGCGCTTGAGAACGCGGCCGGAACGCAGTACACGCCTTTCTCGAGCGTGTCGCTGGGATCAGTGCCCTTTGAAAGCGGCTGGACGAATACGGTTTTCTATAACGAATTCGTCCCCCCCGAAACGGGAACCTTTACGGTGAACCAGACAATCCCCTGCGGGCCGTTCACGGTGACAGGCGGCACGTTCTCGATATTTCGCTGCAAGTTCGCCCCCATGATTTCTTCGGTCGGGCCTCTCCTCCCGAATGTAGCGGGGCGGGTCGTGATGTCGGGCGGCAGCATAAGCGTCAGCGGTGTCGGCTTCGGGCAGCAGTGCTCGGGGTGTCAGGTGCTGGCCTATCCGGGACCGGTTGCCTTGCAGGTCTCCTCCTGGAGCGATGCGGCGATCACTGCGCTTCTGCCTTCAACGTTTGACGGCATCGCCCAGGTGGTCGTGCAGGCCGCTGCCGGATCGGATTCCATCACCTTCATGGCTTCTCCCCCGCCGGCGCCGCCGACGATCTCCCTGAGCAGTACACAGCTTCAGTTCGCCTACACCACGGGTGGGGCCTCTCCGGTGGCGCAGACTGTCAACGTAGCGAATTCTGGCGGGGGCACATTGACTTGGTCCGCAACGTCCAACATGCCATGGCTGGCAGCCACTTCGTCGTCCAGCAGCCTGACGGTTTCCGTAAGTCCTTCCGGGCTGTCCACCGGCCCGCATAACGGCGCGATCACGGTTTCGGCCTCCGGCGCCACGAACAGCCCGCAAACGATCTCCGTGGCGCTGATGGTCAGCGGAACGTCTGGTTTGGCCGCATCGATCACCGCCACGGCAGGCGGCGGCCAGATCGCGATGCTCAACGCGCCGTTCTCCACAGCCCTGCAGGCGACGGTATACGACTCTCTCGGCAACCCCGTTCCCAACGTGGTCGTGACCTTTACCGCCCCCAGCTCGGGAGCGAGCGGCACCTTACCAGGGCCGTCGTTCATCGCCGCGGTTACTACCAACAGTTCGGGCGTCGCCACC
>CAYVPZ010000319.1:0-5975 GCA_964453955.1 uncultured Solibacteraceae bacterium
TCCTGACGTGGTGCGAGATCTCCAGCGCGAAACTCTGGAAGCCCTGCTCCTGCGCCAGCGGCGCTGCGGCAATCAGGACAGGAATCATCACATCCTTCACCGTCTGGCGAGCCCGGTCTTCCTTTTTCATAAGCTCCGCGGAATAAGAGGCAAAATAATTGCCGGTGATCTGCAGGACCACCTGGTTGCGGAACCTCGCGAACTGGATGGAGCGTTGGTCGGTCGCCCTTTCCTGTTCCTCGGTTACGTCCAACTTGCGGCTGAAGTAGAAGCGATACGGGAACTGGTGCGACGAAATCGCGACGGCGACGCTCTTCAGGTCGGCCATGTGTTTCTGCTGTAACTCGCGCAACTCCGTGTCCAGGATTTCCGGCGGCGACAGCACCTGCGCGAACGCCGTGCCGGCCAGCCACCAGCACGCCAACAGAAGCCCGCTAGTTCTTCGCATAGACGGCGCCCTTCGAATGGTACGGCGGGTCCGCGATGGCTCGAATATAGGCGACGAGCGCGGCGATTTCGGACCTGCTCAACACGAAGCCGTAGGGTGGCATTTCCGGGGACCGGATCAGCGCCGGACCGCCGTGGGTCGTGATGGCCGTGAGGTCGGCATCGCTCATGGCATTCAATACGCCGCCTTCGGTGAACGCGTGGGCCTGGGCGGTGAGGTTGTCGTGGTTGGATACCCGCTCCGGTGTGGACTCCGGATCGTGGCAGCGGGCGCAGTAAACGTCGTTCAGTTGCTTGCCCAGCGTTTCCTGGTATCCGAGCGCGACCTCGTCGAGCCGAAGCTCGATCGGGTTGCCTGCCGCGTTGTTTGTAGATGCCACCACTTCGTAGTTGCCGGCCGAGCCGCCGAGAGTAATGTTCGCCGTCAACTGGCCATCGGGTCCGGTGAGCCCGGTTTCCGGAGTCGATCCGCCGCCCCCGGAAACCCAAACCTGCACCAGGGCATTCGCGACTGCGGTCCCCTGGGCATCGTTCACTTGCACTACCACAGGCTGGTCCAGAGCGGTCCCGATGCCCGCCGCCTGCTTGCTGCCGCCGACCTCCACAATGGCCGTACCGTACGCCTTCGCGGTGGGAGCTTGCGGCGACTTTGTCCCATGGCCGCACCCCGACGTCAGACCGAGGAGAATTGCCAAAACTGCGAGTGAGAGTCTCATTTGCCGGCCACCTCCCGATTCTGCTTCATCAGGAACGCGGTCAGCGCGCGGGCGTCCTCGTTGCTCATGTTCCAGTTGGGCTCGATGGTTCCGGGCCGCAACGCTTGCGGGTTCTTCAGCCAGCCGAACATCCACGCCGGAGTCATGCGCGCTCCCACCTGTGTCAGCGTGGGGCCGATGTATCCCTTGTCGTTCTTCGGATCGACAATATGGCATGACTTGCAGGCGTACTTCGAGTAGAAGAGCTGCCTCCCGTGTTCCACGTCGGCGGCCCCGAAGCCCGCGGCATCCAGCGCATCGGCATCGAAGGCCGGCGTCTGATACACCGTCATGATGTAGTCCGCCAATGTACCCGCTTCCGCGTCTGTCATGTTAAAGCGCGGCATTCTGCGGATCAGCGTCGGACGCAGTGTGTTCGGGTTCTTCAGAAAGCTGACCAGCCATTTCCTCTGCACAGCGCTGCCTTCCCACGTGAGCTCCGGGGCCATGTCTCCGCCTCGTCCATTGATCGCATGACAACTGAAGCAGTTCATGTCCGCCATCAACTGGCCGGCCTTCCCTGCGGGTTGGTAATCGGAGATGCGTCTGCCCGGCACAAGGAGTTCCGCCGGCAGCGACTGCGCCCGCTCGGTCTGCGCGAGCAGTGCCGTCACCAGTGCGTCCACCTGGGCCGGTGGGAAGTTGAACTGAGGCATTTTCGTGGCCTTGCCGAACGAATGTGGACGGCTGATCTTCGCCTGCAGATAGTCGGGCAGGGTGTGTTCCACGCCTTCAGCGAACAGGATCTTCGCCAGCGACTGACTGCCGATCAGCGTCAGCTCCGGGGCGAAGTTATCGGGCTTGCTGATTCCATTAATCTCGTGGCACGATGCGCAGCCGCGTTCTCTCACCAGCGTCTGCCCGTGCGAGATCTCGGCCGCCGATGCGGGTGACAGATTCACTTTGGACAGGAAGTCCGAATCCGTCTTCGCTTCAAGGAAACCGGCAAGCAGATTGAGCTGCTTCGCGTCGAAACGGTATCGCGGCATCAGCGTGTGCGGATCGTATCCCTTTGGTTCTCGCAACCAGTCCAGCATCCAATCCGGCTTTACTTTGGACCCGACACGGGTAAGCTCCGGACCGACATTGCCGCCGACAATCATGCCAGCCGCGTTGACGGTGGCGTGGCAGGACGCGCAGAAGGACTCGCCGTACAGGCTGGCGCCTGCCTGTGGATCGGCGCTAGCATCGACTCGGGCCGCGCTGGCAGTTTCGGGATTCTGTGATCGCGAAACGGGTACGCTTTGCGACACGAGGAACGCGGAGATGTCCCTGGCATCAGCGTCGCTCAGTTGGAAGTTCGGCATCGTCGCCGTTATCGCGTAGGATTGTGGATCCTTCAGCCAGACGAAGATCCACTCGCGGCTCGTCTTCTCCGCGATGTGCGTCAGCGGCGGCGCCGGATTCGAAGACTGCATCCGGCCCTGCCCCGGTGCCTTGATCGTGTGGCATGACACGCAGCCATAACGGGCCAGCACCTTCCGGCCCAGATTGAGCTGCGGCGTGCCGGTGAGCGAGTTCCAATGACACTGGCCGCATCCCGACTCCAGATAGCGGGCAGGCAGAATCGGCTGCTCCCACGCCAGCGTACTTTGGTGCGCTTCCTGGACACTGGTGGCGGCTCCCTGCCCACGATGGCAGATGGCGCAGCCGAACTCGGTGAGTGTGTGCGGAATAGGCGGGTGCGGACGGAACGGCTGCGTCGCGACATCGCGCAACGAGGCTTCCTTCATCGCGACGTGGCAGGTTCCGCAGCGGTCCAAGACACCCAGTTCCGGAATCCAGATCTGTTGGACGCCACCCTGAAACCGGCGCTGCATCGTCGCCGCGTCGCCCCGTGTCCGGATCAGACTTAGATATTTGCGTTGAAACTGTCTCCATTCGCGGAAGTGATCCTTGGCCGGCGTGACCGCCAGACAGAGAAGCAGGACGACGCTCAATGTGCCGAACGCATGAGCGCTGTCGCCGAACAGGAACCTGCGGATTCTGGTCAGCATCCTCTTAGCTCCGCCATGGCCATACCCACGACCATCCCGGACCCCGGAAATGAGTCCCGATGATGGTCAGAACCGCCGCCTGCACCAGGAACCAGGTCATGATCCAGTACGAGACCGATCTCGACACCAGCCAGCGCTGGAACCGTCGCGGGGATTCTGGCGAACCGCCGGCGGCCAGCAGCATGAGAGCCGCGATCAGCAGCGTCGGGATCAGGACAGCGTAGACTTTGAACATCAGCATCAGAATTGAGAAGACCGCGAGAACGATCGCGAAGACCTTCATCCGCCTGCCGCGGTTCTTCAGCCAGATTCCTTCCGACTCCACGTTGATGTTGAAATACGGAATCACTACGAGAGCCGCCACCACGAGACCCGGAATAATCACGCCCGCCACAACCGGCGGGAAGTAGTGGAGCAGTTCCTGCAGGCCGAGAAAATACCAGGGGGCCTTGGCCGGGTTCGGCGTGTGCATCGGGTCGGCCAGCTCTTCCAGCGGTGCGTCCCACAGGAGGGAGATCAGCACCAGTACGATTGCCAGAATCTGCACCGCCACCACGGCGCGCAGGATCCCTTCCGGATACGTCATGACCACTGAGTCGTCCGTGGCCTTCACCTGCGGGGAGGTCCGGCGCGTGACGAAGGCAACGCGCACCGGAGTCCTGCGGCTGTCAGAATCGGAAGCGGCTCTGAAATTCTTGTCGGGTTCACTCATGGGAATCCGATCCCCCCGTGTACAACCCGCCGTCTTTGCGGATCCGCCAGAAGTGAATCATCAGGAAGAAAGCCGCGGCCAGCGGCAGGATCACGCAGTGCAGCACATAGAAGCGAAGCAAAGCGTTCGCGTTTACCGTGTTGCCGCCGAGCATGAGGAAGCGAATCTTCTGGCCGACCACCGGCACGGCGGACATGAGGTTCGACCCCACCGTGATCGCCCAGAACGCCAACTGATCCCAGGGCAGCAGGTAGCCCGTATAGCTGAGCAGTAGCGTGAGCAGCAGCAGGATCACGCCGATCACCCAGTTGAACTCGCGGGGAGAGCGGTATGCGCCGCGGTAAAACACCTTGAACATGTGAGCGAACACTAGGAAGACCATCGCGTGCGCCGACCAGCGGTGCAGATTGCGCAGAAACACGCCTGCCGAGACCACGAACCGCAGGTCCTTCATGTCGGCGTACGCCTGCGGCACGGACGGATGGTAGTAGAGCATCAGCAGGATCCCGGTTACTACAAGGATCAAGAAGGTGCCGAGACTCAGGGTTCCGAGGAACCACGTGGCGCGAAACGCCAGCGACTTCCTTCTGATCTTGACCGACGCGAGGTGCAGAAAAACATTCTGCTGGACAGCCATCGAACGGCGCAGATTGTTGGCGCCGATGCCACCGCGAAATACCGACCGCCACGCCCGCGTGCTCCGCAGCTCTCCGATGTAGCCTTCGGGTGTTTTCGCCATGTCAGGTCCTCAGGAATTGCCCAGGCGGGATGGGAGTGGAGCGGTCCACCAACAGATCGCCGTCGTCGCTCAGCCAAACCTTGAGCCACGGAAGCGGGCGCGGCGCCGGACCGTCGATCTTCACTCCGCGCTCATTGAACTTGCTGCCGTGACAGGGGCACGCGATGATACCCAGGTCCGCGTTCCATTTCGTGAGGCAACCGAGATGAGTGCAGGTCGCGGACAGTGAATAGAACCCATCCGCGCTGTGGACGATGTAGATGCCGGCTTTCAGATCCTGCGTCACCGACCCCACCGGATACTGGTCGGGCCTTCCCGCGATGGCCACCGGAGACGGCTCATACAGCACGTTCGGAGAGAGGAATTCGTATCCGAACGCAGCCGCGCCGACGCCCGCCGCGCACACCGCGCCGATGCCCAGCTTCACGAACGCCTCCCGCCTGTTCGTTCCTTCCGAAAGCTTATCCATCGAGTTCCCTCCTTACCGCGCGGCTGGTATCGGCGTCCGCGGAATCGCGCCAATGCCGGAGATGGTGACCAGTTCAACGGGCTCGCGCGGAACCACATAATAGGCTTCCATGGTGATGAGCTTCACCGGGCAGCGCTCGGCGCAAAGACCGCAGCGAATGCACCGGGTTTCGTCCTTGAGCATCGCCGACCCGCTGATGACGCCCAGTTCCTCCGCCGCCACGTCGTCCAGCTCGACGGCGTAAAGTTGCGGGTTCGCGCGAACTTCTTCCAACACGCCGGGCTCCCATTCAATCTGTTCCAGCGGAACCAGACGAAGGCACTGCTCGGGACACACGTCCACGCAACCTCCGCAGAGAACGCATTGTGACGCGTCCGCCGGGTTTCCCTCGAACACCGTGTTCACCCAGCAGCGCAGGCAGCGGCGCGCCTCCGCCATGGCGGTCTGTTCATCGAAGCCGATCTCGACCTCGGTCACCCCCGTTCGCCGGTCCAGCGGAAGCATGGGAACCGATTGGCGATCGACCTCCATATAGCCGGCGGCCATGCGGTGATGATCCAGAACCTCGACGACAATGTCGGGTTCCGGATGAGAGCGGCCAGTAAGGTACTCGTCAATCCCGATGGCGATGCGCTTGCCGTCGCCGACGCTGTCGATGATCAGGCGCGGTCCGAAGACGCAGTCGCCGCCGGCGAAAACACCCGGCGCGCTGGTCATCAGTGTTTTCGGGTCCGCCATCACCAGGCCGCGCGGCGAAACCTTCACTCCGTCCTCGGGACGCAGGAAGTCCAGGTTCGGCGACTGTCCGATGGCCAGGATCACCGTGTCGCACTCGATGACCGACTCGCTGTTTTCG
>CAYVPZ010000320.1:0-5971 GCA_964453955.1 uncultured Solibacteraceae bacterium
GCGAAGACTTGCGGAAATTCCCCGAAGATACTCTCTGGCAGTACACGCGCGGACCGCAGATTGAGGCCGCAGTCGAATTCCACAAGATCGTCGACCATCCCACACTGGAACCGCGATCGCATGATCTTCCTCTCGCCCACCTCGGCCTGGCGCGTGCTTGCGTCTTGCAGGGTGACACAGCCGGCGCCAGGGACGAATATGAGAAGCTGTTCGCGCTGTGGAAGGATGCCGACCAAGATTTACCGGTCCTGAAGGCGGCGTATCTCGAGTATTCCAAACTGCCCGTCGTGCATCCCTAAGCGCAGACTTAAAAAAAACTTTGTCGGCTTTTACCCCCGTTCCACGCCATTAGCAGTGAGAGCCGAAGAAGGCAACCCACACGAAACGGAGAAGACGACAATGACAAACGTATTTCGCACTCTTTCCTCAGCAGCGCTCCTGATGGCCGTGGCCGTCAATACACCGCTCCTGGCACAATCGCTCAACTTCAACTCCCCAGATCCCTTATTGCCTGGAGAGAACCACGGGACCATCGACAACCAGGTTGGGTCGCATTACTGGTCGTTCAAATACGTGAAAGGCGCCGCCAACATTACGGTGAGCTTCACTTCCATGGGCTTGTTTGGCAATCCGATGCCGGCGACGATCGAAGTCGTCCTTCATAACCCGGACGGAAAGGTTTTCGGAACGCTTCCACTCACATCCAATGGACGGACTGCCAAGACGAGCTGGCCGGGAACGTTCGCGGGCCCTGGAACCGCTATCGTGGAGTTGCGCACCTCCGGTACCGGTCTGGTTCGCAACGGTGGCGACTACAGCCTTACGGTATCGGGTGATGCAGTGGATTATGCTGGAGCCCATGCTGCCGGTCCGGAGCAGATCGCCGGCACCTATTCCGTGATGGTCTGCGCTCCCGACTTTGATTGCCAGAACAGCCTTGCGGCCCGATTCGACGCTAACGGGACGGTAGAGCTGACGGATGGCCACAGCGGAACCTGGAAGGTCTTCGACCCCGCCTCCCTGATCTACACAGTGGTCATCGGCCGGGACCGTTGGAGCATGAAGCTCGTTCCGGGACGCGGCCTTTTCAATGCCAACGATCTCTCCGTGGTCGTGTTCCAGGCTGTGCGACCGAGGTAGAAGCGGTTGAACGGCGCCGGTGTCTGTATCCTTGTCGGGAGAACGATCAATAAGGGCCGTCCCCGAAAAGGGACGGCCTTCGCTATCGTAGCGGAGATTTTATTGTGCCTCATTGCCCTGCTGCCTTTGCCTAGGCCAGCCAACCCATCCCCCACTGCCGCTAAGACGCACAGGATGTGAGGAAGAAAGGTGGATTGGAGACCAGATCGCCTTAAAAGACGGTAAACACCTTCTCGTTGTTCAATGTATTTGGCGCGGCCCGTTCCGGGCCTCCGCGATGCGGCGCACTAAAATGGCAGCCGTCCCAGCAGCGAGCGACGGCATCTTTTTCGCCGTTGCGAAGGTGACGCGACAGTGCCAGGCGCGCACCACTACATCCATCTCTCTCAGCAACCGACAAGTCGTCAACGCGATTCCGGAAGTAGTGCAGGCGAGCCGGGGAAGAACGGCGGCATCGACCGTTCCGCTGCGAGATAGGTAACGATCAGTCGCGAAGCGCTTACCGATGCGTTCGTTTCGGGAGGAATACGGGCACTCGGAGGTTGCGCTCGCCGTGTCCGTCCCGCCGTGTGAACGTCTGCCCGTAAGCGAAGTCGAACTTCCGGACTCCCGGCGTCGTATGTGTCTTCGAGGCGTGACTCGCCGCCAACCTCTCGACTCCCCCGGGAGAGTCCTCCGGTTGTTCATTGACCTGGCGAGCAAGCCGCGCATAGAATGGGGCGGAGGCAAGCAGGTGAAGGCCATACTATTGATCCTTATTGCGGTTCTAATCCCGGCCTCGGCGCAGGAGCAGCGCCGCGCTTATGATCACCCGAGGGTGACCGGCTATGCCGTCGACAACTGCCTCTACTTCGGCGAGACGTGTGGCAAACCGGCGGCCGATGCCTTCTGTGACCGCAGGGGCTATCGCGAATCGGAGAGCTACCGGGTGGCTCCCGCGCGCCCCACAATGGTTCTGGGGGAAGACCGCGTCTGCGATGCGGACTTTTGCGTCGGTCTTGTTGACGTGGTCTGCGTCGGCACCTCGAATTCGGACGATTTGAGGCGCCTGGACTCCGAGTTTCCTCTTGAGTTCAACACCAATCGCGAGGGAGCCGACTACCACAACTTCGCCCTCCGGGAGCCGCGTCCGGAGCTTTGCCGGCGGGCCTGCGCCCGCGATTCGAGTTGCAAGGCCTTCACCTATACCAGGCCAGGAACGACGGGCCGCGGAGATACGCCCTGGTGTTACTTGAAGAATGGCGTGCCGGACGCGACACGGCGGGACTGCTGCGTCTCGGGAGTGAAGAAGTACTGAGCGAAACCGGTTTACAACCTGGTCTGACGCCGCAGGGTTTACCGGCCTTCGGGGCGCCTCGGGCGCCATTCGAACGTATCACGTGGCCCACAAATCTCTCCAACGGGGCATCACTCCAATGACCCCCTGGTAAGCCCGTGCGCGGGAAGAGGCTTCCACTTGCGGAGGGTGCTTACGCTGAGCCCAGCTAGAATAGGTGCGAGAGTTGGAGCGGTACATGAAAAAACCCGTTAAGGTGGAATCTGCCTCTGCGTTGATCGACGAGAAGATCAGGGAACTGGGGGACTGGCGCGGGAAGGCGCTCGCGAAAGTGCGCGGAATCATACACGCGGCCGACCCTGAGATCGTCGAAGAGTGGAAGTGGGGGACTCCCGTCTGGTCCCACGGCGGCATTGTCTGCACCGGAGAGGCGTACAAGAACCACGTCAAGATGACATTTGCCAAAGGAGCTGCGTTAAAGGACCCGGCGGGCCTGTTCAACTCCAGCCTCGATGGGAATGTCCGGCGCGCCATCGACATCCACGAAGGCGGCAAGGTGGACGGGGCGGCCTTGAAGCATCTCATCCGTGCCGCAGTAGCGCTCAATCTCATGCTCAAGAGCAAGCCGAAGCCCCGTCCGCGGTGACGGGCCTGCTATCCTGGCCTGATGGCGCCGGGTGTCTCCAGCAAGCGACTCGTACCATGGCTGGTTGCCGTCGCGTTCTTCATGGAGTCGCTCGACACCACCATTCTGAACACGGCCGTGCCCACCATCGCCGGGGCGCTCAAGGTGGCCCCGCTCAGCATGAAGGCAGTGCTGTCCAGCTACACGTTAAGCCTGGCGGTCTTCATCCCGATCAGCGGCTGGATGGCGGATCGGTTCGGAACGCGGCGGGTGTTCGCGTCGGCGATCGGCCTGTTCACGCTGGGGTCGGTTCTCTGCGGCATATCGAGCAACATTCATGTGCTGGTGGCCTGCCGCGTCCTGCAAGGCTGCGGAGGAGCCATGATGGTGCCGGTGGGGCGGCTCACCATCGTACGGACCTTCGCCAAGTCTGAACTCATCCGCGCCATGAGCTTTGTCGCCATCCCGGGCCTGATTGGTCCCATGCTCGGGCCGATCGCGGGTGGGCTGATCGTGGGGTACTTCCACTGGAGGGTGATCTTTTTCGTGAACCTCCCCATCGGGCTCGCGGGTTTGATCCTGGTCTATCTGCACCTGCCGGATTACCGCGAAAAATCCAATCCCCTGGATACTGTCGGCCTCATCCTGTTTGGCTGTGGCATCGCCCTGCTGTCCTATGTGCTGGAGGTATTCGGTGAACACACCCTGAGCGTGAGCGAAATCCTGGGGCTGCTGGCGATTTCCATCCTGCTGCTCACCGGCTATGGGCTTCATTCGGCGAAAACCGCGTTCCCATTGCTGTCGCTGGGCCTGTTTCGCATTCGCACATTCCGCGCGGCGGTGAGCGGCAGCTTTTTCACCCGGCTGGGCATCGGCGGAATCCCGTTTATCCTTCCGCTGCTCTACCAGGTTGGCCTCGGGTTCACTCCCATTCAATCCGGTCTGCTGATGACGCCGCAGGCGATTGCCTCCATGGGCCTGAAACCGGCCATGCCGGGCATTCTGGGCCGCCTTGGCTACCGGGGCGTGTTGATTTCCAACACGGTAATCCTTGGCCTGCTGATTCTGTTTTTCGCGGCCATCGGGGTGGGCACGCCGGTGTGGCTGATCGTGCTGCAGGCGTTTTGTTTCGGGTTCTTCAGCTCGCTGCAATATACGAGCATGAACACGCTGGTCTATGCCGACGTCACCGAGGAACAGACCAGCGCGGCGAGTTCCATCGCCAGCACCATGCAGCAGATGTCGATGAGTTTCGGCGTGGCCACGGCGTCGCTGGCCGCCGCGCTCTTCATTCCCGATCGCTTTCATTCGAGCGCGCCGCAGATGATTCACGGCATCCACCGGGCGTTCTTCGTCCTGGGCGCGTTGACCATCCTGTCCACCATCGTTTTTCGGGAACTGAGAAGCACGGACGGCGACACCGTGAGCCAGCACAAGGTGGTTCAGCCCGTCGAATGACTTAACGCAGGCGAAAACGCCTGCTCCACAACGCGGCGGGCAGCTGGCGCCGCGGCTTGCTGTACCGGTCCGGCATCCGCTAACGTCAAATTGGTGTCCGGGTTTCGGACCCACTTCTTACCTATGCCACGATTTTATTTCGCCCTCTGGGCAATCATGGGAGCGGCGTCGCCCGCAATATTTGCGCAGCAGGACCGCATTACCGCGCGCATCGATAGCAGCCAGTCCGTGGTGTTGAGCGGGCGGGTGCCTCGGTTCGCCAATGCCAGGAATGATGCCGGCCCGGTGGAGAGCCGCTTCCCCGTCTCCGGAATAACCCTGGAATTGAAACCCTCGGCGGCGCAACAAGCGGACCTGAGCCAGCTTCTGCTGGCCCAGCAGGATTCGAAATCGCCGAATTATCGCCAGTGGCTCACGCCCGACGAGTACGCCAGCCGCTTCGGCGCCAGTGCGAGCGACATGGCGAAGATCACGGCGTGGCTGGAGGCGCAGGGCTTCCTGGTTGGCTACGCCGCGCGCGGGCGCAATTACGTCACTTTCGGCGGAACGGCGCAACAAGTGGCGGATACGTTCCATACGCAAATTCACACCTACACCGTGAACGGAGCGACGCACTACGCCAACGCAACGGACCCTTCCATACCGGCGGCTCTGGCGGGGATGGTGTCCGGGATTCGCGGGCTCAATGATTTTCGGCTCAAGCCGCGGTGGAAGAAGCCGCAGCCTCGGCTGCTCCTGGACGGCCAGATCGTGGTGGCGCCCTCGGATTTCGCCACCATTTTCGACGTGAACGCGCTCTATAGCGGCGGCATCACTGGCGCCGGACAGAAGATCGCGATCGTTGGACAATCGGAGATCGAGACCTCGGATATTTCCGCGTTTCGCACCCGCGCCGGTCTGGGCGCGGCGAACCTGACCCTGGTGCTGGCGCCGGGCAGCCAGAATCCCGGACTGTCGCCGGGAGACGAGTTAGAGTCCGACCTGGACGTCGAATGGTCGGGGGCGGTGGCGAAAGACGCCACGGTTGTTTTCGTTTACTCCACCGACGTCTGGACGTCCGTCACGTACGCCGTCGACCAGACTCTCGCACCGATCTTGAGCATGAGCTACGGCGAGTGCGAAGACTCCGACCTGGTCGATATGGATGGCTGGCGCGCCACCGTGCAGCAGGCGAACCTGGAGGGGATGACCATGTTCGCAGCCGCAGGGGACTTCGCGGCGGCCGATTGCGACGAGCTGGACAACGCCGACCCCGCGGTGGCCGAGGGCGGACTGGCCGTCGACGATCCTGGCAGCTTTCCCGAAGTCACTTCGATGGGCGGTACGGAATTCAATCTGGCCGGCGGCGCCTACTGGAGCAGGGCGGGGGCGGCGCTCAGCTACATACCCGAAGTTGTATGGAACGACACTTTGGAGGTGGGCCAGTGGGATGGCGGCGCCGGCGGCGCCAGCGTGTACTTCACCCAACCCAC
>CAYVPZ010000321.1:0-5943 GCA_964453955.1 uncultured Solibacteraceae bacterium
GCAGGCCGAGGAAATGGAGCAGGTTCCACAAGTCAATCTTCCAGTACGCCTCGGTATAAGTGGAAAGCGGCAGGTCCTTTCTGGCCTGCTCACGGGCAATACCCGCGTCGATGCGCTCCTGATAAACACGGCGAGCCTCGGCCTGAAAAGCCTCTTCGCGCTCACTGAGCACGCGCCCAATTTCCGCGTCCGCGAAGCCCGAGGCTCCCTGCCGGTTCCGCGTGCTCTGGATTCGCCACTGGTCGGGCGCCGTGGTCTGAGTCCGGTCGATCGCCACCGAATAGCGCGTGCTGTACTCGTTTACATTCGCGGTGCGATGCCGGATCCACTGCCTCCAGGTGTCCATCGGCACGCGCACGTGCAGCTTGATCTCGCACATCTCAAATGGCGTGGTGTGCTTGTGTCGAAGCAGGTACCGGATCAGTCCCCGGTCCTCGTGTACGGTGCGCGTTCCGCTGCCGTAGGAAATTCTGGCCGCCTGAACTATGGAGGCGTCCCCTCCGAGATAGTCGACAACTCGCACGAAACCATCGTCGAGGCACGGGAAGCGTTTGCCGAGGATCGCGTCAAGGCCATCAACGTTGACGCGTCCGGCGCTGTCTGAGACCTGTCGGTCCTCGTTCTCCATGGACTTTAGGATTCCATTGTAGATGGTATCGCGGCATGCGGTGGCATCCGCGCTATCATCAATGAATCGCACGAGGAGAACCCATGACCGATACCCTTACCTCCCTCGACGGCCAGATTGCGGCGCGCAGCCTGCTGACGCATCCCTTCTATCAGGCCTGGACCCGCGGCGAGCTGACCGCCGCCGCGCTGAAGGATTACGCCATTCAATACTATCGTCACGTGGAGGCCTTCCCCACGTATCTCTCCGCGCTGCACTCGCACACCGCCGACGCGCCCACGCGGCGGCACATTCTGCGGAACCTCATGGATGAAGAGGCCGGCTCGCCGAATCATCCCGAGTTGTGGATGCAATTTGCCGGCGCGGTGGGGGCCTCGGAAACCGAGGTGAAATCGGCCGAGCCGTGGGATGAAACCAGGAACCTTGTCGACGCCTTCCGCCGCCTGTGCCGCGACGGTTCGACGGCCGAAGGACTGGCGGCGCTGTACTCGTACGAAAGCCAGATTCCGGCGGTGGCCGCATCGAAGATCGACGGCCTGCGGCGCTTCTACGGCAAGAGCAGTCCGCGGGCGCTGGAGTATTTCGTGGTCCATGAAGAAGCCGACCGCGAGCACTCCGCCACCGAACGCCGTCTGCTCGAACAGCACGTCACCGAGGCGAACGCGGGCGCGGTGCGGCATGCTTCCGCGCAGGCGCTGGACGCCCTGTGGGAGATGTTGTCGGGCGTGTGCCGCCGTCACGGAATGGTTTGCTGACTATGCCGCGCGCGGTATCGCGAAGGGCTTTCGCCAGCGGCGTGATGACGGCGGTGACGGCCGCAGCAGCAGCCGAGGAAGCGCCGCTCGAGGGGGAGGCGCAGCGCCAGTACCAGGCGATTCTGGAGCGCCACGCCAACCAGCTCTCCGACGCGGAGAAAGCGGACATCCGCCGTCTGCTCGCGCTGGGCGTGAAGGGCGTGGAGCCGCTGCGCGCGTTCCCGCTGGAAAATGCCAACGAGCCCGCCACGATATTCCGCGTGTGGCGCGCGGACCGGAGCTGAGCGGTGATCGGCGAGGATATCCTTTATCTGCCCGTGCGCGAACTGGCCCAGCGCCTGCGCACCCGGGCCATTTCGCCGGTGGAGCCGACCGAAGCGTATCTGGAGCGCAGCCGCGGCATCGGCGGGAAGCTGAACGCCTACGTGACGCTGACGCCGGAGCTGGCGCGGGCCGAAGCGAAGCAGGCGGAAACCGAAATCGCCGCGGGCCGGTATCGCGGGCCGTTGCATGGCATTCCGTACGCGGCCAAGGATCTGCTGGCGGTGCGCGGCTACCCGACCACCTGGGGCGCGCGGCCCTTCGCCGATCGGAAGTTCGATTACGACGCGACGGCGATCCGCAAGCTGCGCGACGCGGGCGCCGTTCTGATTGGGAAGGCCGCCATGATCGAGCTGGCCGGGGGCATGAACTACCGCTTTGCCTCGGCCTCCCTCATCGGCGCCACGCGCAATCCCTGGAACACGGGGTGCTGGACCTGCGGTTCGTCCAGCGGCTCGGGCGCGATCGCGGCGGCGGCGCTGGCGGCCTTCGCCATTGGCACGGAGACGTGGGGGTCCATCCTCTGCCCCTCGGCTTTTTGCGGCGTGTCGGGACTGCGTCCCACCTACGGCCGCGTCAGCCGGCACGGCGCCATGGCGCTGGCGTTTTCCATGGACAAAATCGGGCCGCTGGCGCGCACCGCCGACGATTGCGGCATCGTTCTCTCCGCGATTGCCGGGCACGACCCGGCCGACCCCGCTTCCCTGCCCGATGGCGCGTTCGCATACGACGCCGCACCCGCGCCGCCGCCGCGAATCGGGTGGCTCACCAACGGGTGGAAGAGTCTGCCAGCGCCCATCGAATCCGCCGCGAACGAAGCCCGGCGCGTGTTGGGCGAAGCCGGCGCGCACATCGCCCCCGCCGAACTGCCCGAAGGCCCATGGGAGGTGGCCGCCGGCGTAGTGGTGTCGGTGGAAGGCGCTTCCGCGTTCGGCGACCTGATTGATTCCGGACAAGTGGCGCAACTGGCCGACCCGCTGGGGCGTATCAACGGCTACGTCAACCAGCAGATTCCGGCGTCGGACTATCTGCGGGCGCAGCGCGTTCGCGGCATCCTGCAACGGCGGATCGACACGCTGTTCGAGACGTTCGACGTGCTGTGCGCTGCCTCGCAGCCGGTAACCGCGACAGCGCTCGACGCGAATCTCGAAACGGGGCTCGATTATCCCGATCCGCTGGGCGGCATCGGCAACTTCTGCGGGCTGCCGGCCATCGGCGTTCCCTGCGGTTTTTCCGGCGGCCTGCCGGTGGGAATTCAATTCGTGGGCCGCGTGTACGACGACGCCAAAGTGGTGGCCGCCGCACGGCTTTTCCAGCAGCACACCGACTGGCACCGGCGCCGGCCGCCGCTGTCGTGATGCTACCCTGAAAGGCAGAGCATGCCGTCCATCAACGAGGTTCTGAGTTCCGCTGCCGCCATCGCGAAAGGCATGAGCATTACCTTCCGCGAAATGCTCAACTCCACCATCACCGATCCGTACCCCGACGCGCCGCCCGTTTTTCAGGAGCGCTACCGCGGGAAGCACGTGCTGCAGCGCGACGAGAACGGTCTCGAAAAATGCGTGGCCTGTTATCTGTGCGCGGCGGCGTGCCCGGCCGACTGCATCTACATCGAGGCGGCGGAGAACACCGGGACGGATCGCATCAGCGGCGGCGAGCGCTTCGCGAAGGTGTACAACATCGACTACAACCGCTGCATCTTCTGCGGCTATTGCGTGGAGGCCTGTCCCACCGACGCCATCACGCACGGGCACGGCTTCGAGCTGGCCAGCTACAACACCTCCACGCTGGTGATGCGCAAGGAAGACATGCTGGCGCCGATTCCGGAAGGCGCAAAGTACCCGCTGAAACCGGGCGAAGAGGTGCTGCCGGGCGCTCCCGCGGGGCACTGACGACCGGCTCAGCCGGCCTTCTTCGGCCGCGGTTTGTTCCCTCGTTCCTCGTTGAGTGCGCGCGCCAGCAATGTCTTGATTACCGCTTGCCGGCTGACGTTGAGCCGGGCCGCGCGCTCATCGAGCTCCCGCAACATGCCGTGGGTAAGGTCAACGTTCACGCGACGGACCGGCCGGACCACGGTGAACTGGTTGGTGAAGTAGGAGGATACGTCCTCACCACGAGAAGCCATCTCCGCGATCTCATCGGCAGTCGGCGCTTTCTTAGACGTTTTCGGCATAGCTTTGCTCTTCTTCTTTGGTCGCCTTCCAGGCTGTCACCAGGTGGAAGTATTCGCCCTCGGAGTCATGTCGAATCTCGAAAATCACCGAACAGAGACGACCCCGACACCAACCGATTGCGCGAAACTGTTCCGGATCGTCGCTCTTTTGGTCGACGATGTACGCCTGATAAAAGACTTCGAGCGCCTCTCTTAGACTGACGCCGTGTTTTCGTTTGACGTCCCGGCTCTTCTCTCCATCGAACTCGAACCGCATCGCCAATATAACTCTTATACCATCGGACGGGCTCAGGATCGCGCGCTCTGCGCGGCAGCAGCGCCCTGGCATGTGCCGATTCTTCCGTGCCTCAAAGTATCCGGTGGCGGTGGCTCGGGTTTTCGAACCGGTGGATGGACGGCCTGAAGTACTTGTGAACGGAAAGGCGGACGCCATGAACGCGGCTATCGCCGCGGCAGCCGATTGAAAATCGGCCGCAGGATGAAATCCTGCCCCACGCACTACTTCAACTGGCCGACCCAGCTTCCGTAGGGCGGCAGCATGAACCGCTTCAGGTCTACCGGGCGGCCGGTTTTCGCGAACGAGCTTAGCAGCGTGGCCGCTTCCTTCGAGGGCAGATCGAAGCTCACCGTCTGCGGCAGGGCCGTGCAATTCAAAACCACCAGAACCGATGCGCCGTCGCCGGCTTTGCGCAGATACGACAGCACGTTGCGGTCGCTGGCGTTGACCAGCGCGAAATCGCCGTCGCGCAGCGCGCTGTTTTGCTTGCGCAGGCGGATCAGCGCCTTGTAGAAATTGAGTAGCGAATTGGGGTCGGGCCGCTCCACCGCCACGTTGCGCTCCTTGTAATCGGGCGCCACGGGCAGCCACGTTGACGAGCCCGTGCTGAAGCCGGCGTTCGCGCCATCGGTCCATTGCATGGGCGTGCGCTCGCCATCGCGGCCTTTTTCCTGGGGCCAGCCGGTGATGCCGATGGGGTCGCGTACGTCCTCCCTGCGCTGCGGATCGCTGTTCTCCATGCCCAGCTCCTGGCCGTAGTAGAGCAGCGCGGAACAGCGCGGGGTCAGCAGCAGCGTGGCGATCAGGCGGGCGATCGCGGCATCGTGCGCGCCGTCGGCGTAGCGGTCCCAGCTTCGCCGGTTGTCGTGATTATCGAAGACGAACAGCGGCGTGTTGCCGTCGAGCCCGGTTTCGGCATCGCGCAGAAGGCGCCGGAAATCGGTGGCGGAGATGTGGTTGAGAAAGCCGAGCTGCGTGTCCATGGGGAGTTGCAACTCGTCGTTGCTGGCGCCATACATCCTGGCCAGATCCTGCACGCTCGAAACGTAGGTCTCGCCGATGAGCACGCGGCCGGGGAATTCGTCGGTGGTGCGGCGCAATTCGCGCAACACGTCGTGGACCTCGGGCAGATTGTCGGTGTATTCGCGGGACACGATGGGATCGCCGAAGGCGTTGGCGCCCGGCAGCACGCGCTCATCCCGCAACCGCGGATCCTCGAACAACGCGGTAATGGCATCCAGACGGAAACCGGCGACGCCGTGCTTCATCCAGAAACGCGCCACGTCGTACATGGCGGCGCGCACGTCGGGGTTGCGCCAGTTGAGGTCGGGCTGCTCCTTGTAGAACTGGTGATAGTAAAACTGCCTGCGCCGCGGATTCCACTGCCACGCCGAGTGACCGAACAACGATTGCCAGTTGTTGGGAGGCCGCCCGCTGCCTTTGCCGTCCTGCCACATGTACCAGTCGGCACGGGGGTTGGTGCGGGAAGAGGAGGACTCGATGAACCAGGGGTGCTTGTCGGAAGTGTGGTTGAGGACGAGGTCGCCCACGACGCGGATGTTGCGCTTGCCGGCTTCGGCTACCAGGCGGTCGAAGTCGGCGAGGGTGCCGTATTGCGGGTCGATGGCGCGGTAATCGGAGATGTCGTAGCCGAAGTCGACCTGG
Organism: uncultured Solibacteraceae bacterium; assembly: GCA_964453955.1. Taxonomy (GTDB): domain Bacteria; phylum Acidobacteriota; class Terriglobia; order Bryobacterales; family Bryobacteraceae; genus CAWACP01. Next base: position 5,820 of record CAYVPZ010000321.1, read on the forward strand.
GGCGATGGATAGAAAGGGGTGAGCCAGATGGCGTCGACGCCGAGGCTGGCCAGGTAGTCGAGGCGCTGGGTGATGCCGTTCAGGTCGCCGATGCCGTCGCCGTTGGTGTCGGCGAAGCTGCGCG
>CAYVPZ010000322.1:0-5926 GCA_964453955.1 uncultured Solibacteraceae bacterium
GTCGACTGGCAGGCGGGCGAGACTGCGACGCGGTTGATTGCAGAACGGAGAATTCGGCCGTTGATTATCGTCGGCATCGACAACACGAAGAGCCGGGCTGAGGAGTACGTTCCATACAAGTCAAAAGATCCGACGGTTTTGAAGGCGAAGGGAAAACGCTATCCGGAGTTTCTGCAGCGTGAAGTGATGCCGCTAATCGAGGAGCATTATTCGGTATTAAAGGGACCGGAGGATACGGGACTGGGCGGCTCCTCTCTCGGAGGCCTGATCACGCTGTACACGCAACTGGCGGCGCCAGGAGTGTTTGGGCGATTGCTGATCGAGAGTCCGTCTTTGTTCGTGGCGAAGGGAAAAATTCTGGAAGAGTGCAGTCGGTCTCGCATTTGGCCGGAGCGCACGTATCTTGGAATGGGGACGCGTGAAACCGGGAACGAGGAAAAAGACGAAAATATTGTCGCTGGCATTCGCGAACTGGAAGGGATTCTGCGCGCCGCAGGCTTGAACGATCAACGGCTTCAGGTTCGCATCGACGAAGCGAAATCCCTGGCGGACCGCCGGGAAATCGTGTCCGCGCGCGAGCTGTCCATTCCGCAGTCGGCCTGGAAGGAGTATGGGAAGGCCGAGCAACGGTTGTCGAAACACGACGTCGAGGCGGCCATCGTTCACTTCCAGCGCGCCACCGAGATTGCGCCACAGTTCAGCGCGGCGTGGAATAGTCTGGGCACCATGGCGTATCATGCGCAACAATTCGCGCAGGCCGAGCAGTATTTCCGCAAAGCCCTCGCCGCCAACCCGGACGAATACGCGCCGCTGGTGAATCTGGGCGGCGTTTTGCTCAACCTGCGGCGGTATGAGGAAGCCTGGAGTTTCGACAGGCTGGCGGTGTCGAAGCAGCCGCATGACGCGCTGGCGCACTCGCAGCTCGGCATGGCCGATTTCGCTCTGGCCCGGCTGGACGTGGCCGAGGCGGAACTGCGCGAGGCGATCCGGCTGGACCGTCGCCATTTCTCGAATCCGCAGCTTGTGCTGGCGGAGATTTACGTGAAGCAGCGAAAACCAGGCGCGGCGGCGGATACGCTGGAACAATTTCTGGAAATGCACCCGGATTTTAAGTCGGCGCGGGAGATACGTGAGCGGATCGCGCGGCTGCGCGCGGTGCCACCCCATGACGAGTCTCCTCGGTGATAATAATCCAAAGGAGGATGATCATGAAGTGGACCTTTACAGCAGGCGTAATCGTCGCCGCGCTGGCGTTCAGTGCCGCCGCGCAGGACTGGTATCACGATCGCGAAGAGCGCTTTCGCGGCGAACAGTGGCGGGCGCACATTTTCATGCATGTGCGGACCGATCTGGACCATGTCTGGAGCGCTTTCCGGGCCAGCGATAAAGAACGCCAGCGTCTGGACAGAACCAAGGAAGAGCTGACGCAAATGCAGGCCGATCTCGATCACGGCCGATGGGATAACGGCATCCTCAATGACGTGATCGATTCGATCCGGAAGTCCTCGGACGACCAGCGCCTTGCGGAGCGCGATCGCGCAGTGCTGGCCGATGATCTGGTCCGTCTCAAGGAATTTCAGGATCAGCACAATCACCGGCCTTAGCGCAGGCCGAAGGCCTGCTCCACCACGCCGATAGCCTGAATCGACTATTGCACCCTGCCGCGGGACCGGATACCATGATCGAACATGCGCAAGCTGCGGATCGCTCGCAACGTCTTTCTGGTGCTGTTCGCGGCATGGCTCGCTTTCGCCGGGCTCATGTATCACGAAATGCGCAAGCCGCCCGCGCAATTCACCGCTTTCATGGCGAAACTGCCCATGGTGGTCATGCTTTTCGCGCCTTTCGAAACCATGTGGAATCGCGCGCGGGCGGGCGTCCTCGAACCGGGCGACATGGCGCCCGATTTCCGCCTGAAGACGCGCGACGGCAAATCCGAAGTCTCGCTCTCCTCGTTTCGCGGCAGCCGGCCGGTGGTGCTTATCTTCGGAAGCTACACTTGACCGCCATTTCGCCGGGAGGTTCCCGAGCTCGACAGGATGTACGACCAATACAAGGACCGGGCGGAGTTCTACATCGTCTACATCCTTGAAGCGCACTCCGCCGACGTCTGGCAGATGCCGTCGAACATACGCCAGAACGTGCTGTACAACCTGCCGCGCAGCTATGAGGAGCGCAATGCGGTGGCCGATTCGTGCGTGCGCAAGCTGAACATCCGCATCCCCGCCCTCATCGACAACTTTGCGAACACCACCGAGGCGGCGTACACGGGCTGGCCCGACCGGATCTACGTCGTGGACCGCAATGGCCGCGTGGCCTTCAAAACCACGCCCGGGCCGTTCGGCTTCGAACCCGCGGGCATGGAGCAGGCGCTGACAAAGGTGCTGTAGGGCAAAGCCGATTGCCGACTTCAGGCCAGCGCGAGAGTCAGGTTCTCGATCGCTTCGTCGATCTCCGCCGTGCTCTTGTAGCCAACCGTCACCGAATCGACGCCCGCGTTCCGGAACGCGTAGCGCATCGCCGCCTGGCGATCCTCGCGCCTGGTGAATGAGCCCTCTCCCACCAGCTTCATGCTGATGACGCCCATTCCTTCCGCGCGGACCTGCTTCACGTGCTCGACAACCTCGCTCACGTTTCCCAGGCCGCTGGTGGCGTAGTCTTCGGCGTCCATGGCCCTGCCGGTGTGATTCATGCGGATCATGGCCACCTCGAGGAACTTGTTTCCGGGAACGCGCCGCAATGCCGGAAGGCCGTGCACCGACGCGCCGTGCGCCACCACGGCGTGCCTGTTTTCGGCTTCCAGAATGCCGTCTTGCCAGCGGAGGCTGTCGGTGGGCCACGTCGAGGTGTGCTGCCAGTGGAGCAGCATCACATCGAAGTATTCGGTGTTGGCGAGCTTGCGCAGCTCGTCGATTTTCTCCTGCGGGTTCACGCCGTCGTGCGTGGTCACTTTGGACATGAGCCGATAGCTGTCGCGCGGAATGCCCTTCAGCGCGATGCCCAGCATGCGGTGCATGTCGCCGTAGGATTCGGCGGTCTCGAAGAAGCGAATGCCGCGGTCATAGGCGTAGCGCACCTGCCTGGTAAACTCGTCCTGTCCCAACTCGCGCTGCACCTGGCCGCTGAGGCTCCCGGTGCCAAACGCCAGGCGGGTGACTTTGACGTTGGACCTGCCGAGGGTTACCCAGTCCGTTGCGGTGGCGCGCGCCGCGTTCAACGGCAGCCTTCCGGCGCCCGCGAGCACGCCCGCGGCGAGTCCGGTCTTTAGGAAATCACGTCTGGAGTAGTGAGCCATGGGTCCTCCCCAATGGGTCAAATTCTAGCATGTTGCGGTGGCAAAACGGGGACAGACTACTGCGTGTGCATTTGGCGCCTCGAACCGTCTCGGTAAGTCTGTCCCCGGTTTGCCGTGATCAGGCGGCGTGGGGCGCGAGGCTTCCGGGGTTGTCCTTCACCACGGCGCCCTCGCCGTGGCCACCCAGATCCACCAGCAGTTGCCGGATGGCGCCGTCGTGCAGCACGTTGTTGGCGATGACGCAGTTTTCGAGCCCTTTGTAGACGATGCCGAACGAGGGCGACCAGACACCGCTGTTGCCATCGTCGCGCCCCACCTGGAGATTATTGGCGGAACAGGTGACTCCGCGCGTGCGCTCCAGCCGGATCTGGGAAGAATCGTACGCGCCGGGTTTCGCCAGCTTGCCACTGCGCTTGAAGAAGTTGCCGGTGACGCTCATCTGCTGGCCGCCCAGCACCGCCAGCGCGGACGTGCCCGCGCGATCGAGGAAGTTTCCGGTGATGTTGTAGCCATCGCCGCCGGCAATCAGAATGCCCTCTTTGCCGTTCCACTCAATGCGATTCCCGGTGAAGGTGCACGAGGCGTTCTCGTCGCGCGCGGCGAAACCGGCGCCCTGGTTTCCGGAGAGCCAGTTGTCGAGGAAAAACCCGTCCCAGCCGCGCAACGAAACGCCGTCGCCGCCGTTGAAGGCGATCATCGAATGGCGGATGGTGAAACACCAGGCGCGGGTGAGGCGCACGCCGTCGCCGCTGAAATTGGCGATCTGGCACCGTTCGATGCGGAACGTGTCTTCCTGTTTGCCGTAATCCGGTTTGTTCAGCCAGACACCGTGCACGCCGGCGCCGAGGTGGCCGCCATCGAGGGAGAGGCCGTCGATGGTAACGCCGAACGCGCCGGTGATGTCCAGCAGGCAGCGCGCATGTTCGTCGGCCAGGCGGATGACGGAGCCGAATCCATGCTCGTAATCCCAGGCGAGAATGCCGGTGAGCGAGACGTGCGGGCGCATTTGCAGGGCCGCGCTCCGGTAGACGCCGGGCGGGAGAAACACGGCTCCGCCACGCGCCGCCGCGGCGTCAATCGCGGTTTGGATCGGTTTGGTGTCGTCGGTTTTTCCATCGCCCTTTGCACCGAACTGGCGCACGTTGACAAGGGTATCCGCTACGATTTGCGCGGCGGCCGTCTCCGGCCTCAGGGCCAGCCACGCTCCGCCGAGCGCGGCGGCTCGCGTGATCTGCCGCCGGCCAGGCGCGATGTTCATGTCTTCAGGCATGCTGATCGAAGTATACGTCCGAGCGCGCCTGATCGCCGAACATCAGCGGCCCAGGATCGTTTTGTCGTACAGTGGCCATGATGACCGGGGCGGTGGCCAGTCTCGCAAAATACACATTTCTTGTCGTCGGGGCGCTGTTTCCTATCGTCAACCCAATCGGCAATACGCCGATATTCCTGTCGCTCACGCGCGGGCTGTCGGGCCGGGGGCGAAACGTGCTGGCGAGGATGATCGCCCTGAATGGCCTGATTCTGATTCTGGGCTCCATCTTTATTGGCACGCACATCCTGACGTTCTTCGGCATCTCGCTGCCGGTGGTGCAGGTGGGGGGAGGGCTGGTGGTGATCTCGACCGGCTGGGCGTTGCTGCGCCAACCGAACGACGAGGGCGCCGGCGGGAAGGGCGGCCGGCGGGAGTGCAACGAAAACGATTACACTCGCCAGGCATTCTATCCTTTGACCATGCCGCTGACGGTGGGGCCGGGCAGCATCGCGGTAGCGATTACCGTGGGCGCCGACCGGCCGGAAGGCTCGCAGTGGCGATGGCCGCTGATTGCAGGGATGCTGCTGGGCTCGGCTCTGATCGCGGCGTCCATCTACGTGAGCTACCGGTTCGCCGAACGGCTGGGGCGCGCGCTGGGCGATTCGGCGATGAATGTCATCATCCGCTTGTCGTCGTTCATCCTGGTGTGCATCGGCGTGCAGATTCTGTGGAACGGGGTGAGAGCACTGCTGCGCACGGTTGTGTGATAATAGCGGGCCATGACACGCGTTTGCGCGATGGTAACAGCAATGACCCTGGGCTTGAGTGCATCGCCCGCTGAGCCTGGCGGTGTCCTGCTGGTGACGAACAAAGGCGATCGCACGCTGGGGATCATCGATCCGGCCGCGGGCAGGCAGGTGGCGGCGATTCCGGAGAACGGAGTGACCGGGCATGAAGTGATCGCCTCGCCCGATGGCAAAATCGCGTACGTTCCCATCTACGGCAATTCGGGTGTCGGCAGGCCGGGCACCGATGGCAGCAACATGGTGGCGATTGATATCGCGGCCCGCAGGATTGTGGGCAACGTGGACTTCGGTCACGGTGTGCGTCCGCATTGCGCGCAGTTCGGACCGACGAACGGGCTCCTTTACGTCTCGACGGAACTCGACCACTCCATTACGATCGTCGATCCAAAGTCGCTGAAGGTGATTGGATCGGCGCCGACCGGCCAGGCGGAATCGCACATGTTCGTGATTAGTCACGATGGCCGGCGGGCTTATACCGCGAATGTGGGGCCGGGCACTGTCTCCGTTCTGGATCTGGAGGCGCGGAAGACGCTCAAGGTGATTCCGATCTCTTCCAACACGCAGCGGATCGCG
>CAYVPZ010000323.1:0-5922 GCA_964453955.1 uncultured Solibacteraceae bacterium
AGGTTCGGAGGAGCAAGTCAGGCCCATATGAACGAAACCTGCACGACACGACCCGTCTCGGAACAGGAAATCGCCGAAGCGATCTGCTCCTCCGCCTGCGACGTCTTCTCCACGATGCTCGGGATGGAACTGGCGGCCGGTCCCATGGAGATCGGTGAAGCGGCCGCCAGAAACCGCGCGGGTGTAGTGGCCCTGCTAGGATTTGCCGGCGACTGGGCGGGCTCCGGAACCCTTTATTGCGACGGGCGCTTCGCCTGCCGGATGGCCGGGCAACTGCTCATGGCCGAATACGACGTGGTCAACGACGATGTCCTCGACGCCGTTGCCGAAGTGGGCAACATGATTGTCGGCAACGTCAAGACGGTGCTGGAGCAGAAGCTCGGTTCCATGGGCCTGAGCACGCCCACGGTGATCTACGGCCGCAATTTCGAAACCCGCACGGTGGGAAGCAAGGAGTGGGTCACGGTGCCCTTCGCATGCGGCGAGTATTCGATGGGCGTGCAGGTGACCATCGCGCCCAATCCCCGCAAGGACCGTCCGCAAAGGCGGGTGACGCTGTCCACCAACCCGTGCCCCTACTGCGGCAGCCACGGGGGGTGACGAGTCTCCTGGATTCCCTCCGCTGCCTTGACCGCTATCCGCCAATGGCGGATGCGTGGATTAAGTGGAGCTGATTGAGAACTCTGTCTTCACGAGGCAAATCACCGCTTTGTTAAGTGATGAGGAGTACGCTGGATTCCAGTCCCGGATCGCCGCCAACCCAGCGATGGGCGCGCTTATCGGAGGTGGTGGTGGGTTGCGCAACGTTCGCGTTGCCGTTGGATCGCGGGGAAAGAGCGGTGGAGGATTTAACACCGAAGCAGGTTCACGGCTCGCCAGGGTCGTCAAAGAGGAGTTTGGCAGTCAGAAAACAGATGTTTGAAGAACTGCTGGGAAGCGTGCGCGAAGCCGGGGCCATTCTGCGTGGCCGGCAACGGCCTTCGCGTCGGACGGTGATATGCCCCGCCGGTGTCCGCGTCATTCGCGAGCGAACCAGCCTTTCGCAGTCGGAGACTCGCGGATTTTATCGGCGTAAGCGTGAAGACCCTGCAAAACTGGGAACAGGACCGCCGGCGCCCGACGGGACCGGCCGCTGCGCTCTTGAGCATCATCGAGCACAATCCCGCGCTGGCGGTAAAAGCCATTCATCGAGCATAGCGAGCCGTGGTAAAAGGATGAGGGGGTGGGAAGATGGCAGCTCTCGACTGGTCGCAATGCCCCGCCGTGGAAAGCATCCCCGGCAAGGTGAGCGGCGCGTGGGTTTTGAAGGGTACGCGGATGCCGGTAGCCGCCATCTTCGAAAATCTGAAATCCGGGGCCAATATCGACGACATCATGGAATGGTTCGCCGGGCTGGAACGCGAACAGGTCGAGGCGGTTATTGATTTCGCCGTCCGCAGTCTCGATAAAGCGCCCGCTTACGCGCCGTAGATGCGAGAGGTTGATATACCGTTCAGGTAAGCCCCGCGCCCTCTCACTCCCGCGGCGCAATTCCCAGCGTTCTCATCTTGCGGTAGAGATTGCTGCGCTCCAGCCCCAGAAGGTCGGCCGTGCGCGAGACGTTCCCGCTGGTTTCATCCAGCTTGCGCAGAATGTACTCGCGCTCGGCGGCCTCACGCACCTGCTGCAGGCTGCCGAAATGCTCGCCCGGGCGATCCGACGCCACCCGCCGCGCCGGGTTCAGCGGGATGTGCCGCGCATCCACCCTCATCTGCGGATTCATGATGACAATCCGCTCCATCACGTTGCGCAGCTCGCGCACGTTGCCGGGCCAGTGGTATTCCTGCAGAAGCTGCAACGCTTCGGGCGTTAATTCCTTGGCTTTGCGGCCATACGCCGTGGTGAATTCCTTCAGGAAAAACACGGCCAAAAGCGGAATATCCTCCTTGCGCTCGCGCAGCGGCGGAACATTAAACGGAATCACGTTCAGCCGGTAAAACAAATCCTCGCGGAAATTGCCGTGTTCGATTTCCTCGTCCAGATGCTTGTTGGTGGACGCCACCACGCGCACGTCCACGGTGATGGAGTGCGAAGCGCCCACCGGCTCGAAGCGCTGTTCGTCGAGGGCGCGCAGCAGCTTCGACTGCGTGCGCAGGCTCATGTCCCCCACCTCGTCCAGAAACAGCGTGCCGCCATCGGCCTTTTGCAGCTTGCCGGTCTTGTCCTCCTGCGCCCCGGGGAAGCTGCCCTTGCGGTGTCCGAACAGCTCGCTCTCGATCAGATCCTCGGGAATCGCCGCGCAGTTCACCTCCACGAAGGGCTCCGCCGCGCGCGGGCTCAGGTCGTGAATGGCGTGCGCCACCAGCTCTTTTCCGGTGCCGCTCTCGCCGTAGATCAGCACGCGGCCGTTGGTGCCGGCCATCAGCGCGAGCTGCTGCCGCAGCGCCTTCATGGGCACGCTCTCCCCGATGATGCTGAGCGTCTTCCGGCCGTCCTCCTTCAGGCGGTGCAGCTCCAGTTCCAGCTTGCGCTGCGACACCGCGTTCTTCACCACCACCGTCACCTTGTCAATGGTGAGCGGCTTCTCCAGGAAATCAAAGGCGTCCAGCCGGGTGGCCTTCACCGCGGTCTCGATGGTTCCGTGGCCGGAAATGATCACCACCACCGGGCGGTTCTCGAAGGAAATCTCCTGAATGCGGGCCAGCGTGTCCAGGCCGTCCATGCCGGGCAGCCACACGTCCAGCAGCACCACATCGTAGGGCTGGCGGGCCAGCTCCTCCAGCGCGTCCTCCCCGCTGCCCACCGCGAACGCCGGATAGCCCTCGTCCTCGAGAACGCCGCGGAGCGACTGACGGATTCCCGGCTCGTCGTCGACAACCAGAATGCGGCCAGGCTTCATGCGCTGGTCTCCGCCGCGGCCAGCTCCGCGCGGCCCGCGCCGGATACCGGAACGTCGATAATGAAGCGCGCGCCCGACGGCGCGTTGTCCTCCACGCGGATGGCCGCGTTGTGATCGGTCAGGATGCGGTTCACGATGGCCAGGCCCAGCCCGGTCCCGCGCCCCTTCGTGGAAAAGTAGGGCAGGAACAGCTTTTCCTTATCCTCGGGGGAAACTCCGCAACCGGTGTCGGCAATCACCAGCTCCACCGTCTCGGTATCGCCCGCCGAGGTGGCCACCAGCAGATTCTTCACCGGCGAATCCTGCATGGCCTCCGCCGCGTTGTCCACCAGATTCACGATCACGCGCTTAAACTGCTCCGGATCCACGTGCACCAGGGGCAACTCCGTGGCCAGCTCCCGATGCAGGCGGATGCCATGCAGGCGGTCCTGAAACACCGCGAGGGCGTTCTCGACAATGCCATTCAGGTCCGAGGGTGCCGGCTGCGCGGCGGGGAAGCGGCTGAATTGCGAAAACTCGTCCACCAGCGTGCGCACCGATTCCACTTCGCGCAGGATGGTCTGCGAGCACTCCTCCAGAATGCGCCGGCTGGCCTCGGGGGCCGCGTTGCGCTCAAGCTGGCGGGCGATGCGGTCGGCCGAAAGCGCGATGGGCGTCAGCGGGTTCTTGATCTCGTGGGCGATGCGCCGCGCCACTTCCTGCCACGCCAGCGCCCTCTGCGCGCGCAACAGCTCGCTGGTGTCCTCCAGAACGAGGACGAACCCTGAGCTGCGCCGTTCCTCCAGCGCCGCCACCGTGGCCGAGAGCTGCATGTTGCGCCCTTCGGTTTTCATCTCCAACTGGCTTCCCGCCACGCCGGTGCGCCGGGCGCGGTTCATCAGATAGCGGATTTCGGCGGCGTCCTCGCGCGAGAACAAATCGGCGATGCGCGTGGCGCGGACGATCTGCTCCGCCGGCAGGATGCTCTTTAGCGCGCGATTCACGCCGAGAATGCCGCCGTCCGCCGAGAGCGTGATGACGCCCGTGGGGATGCTCTCTAGGATGGTTTCGGTGAAGCGCCGGCGATTGTCCAGCTCGCCCCGGCTGCTCTCCAGCTCGGCGGTCATTTCGTTGAAGGCCTTCACCAGCAGACCCAGTTCGTCAATGGCGCCGATGTGTACGCGGTGCGCCAGATTGCCGCCGCGAACCTCCTCGGCGGCACGCAGCAGGGCGGTGATGGGAATGCTGATCAGCCGCGAGAGGAACAGTGCCAGCCACGTGGCGAAGAACAGGATGAAGAGGGTGATCAGGAACAGCAGCAGCACGTAGAACCGGCGGGTCTCGCGGCGATCCTGCGCGAGGCGATCATAGTCGGCGCGGTAACGGTCGATCTCGCGGTGCTTGGCGGCCAGCACGTCGGGCATGCGCGCGGAAATGGTCAGCCGTCCCTCCGCGGCCGGCGCGGTGGCCATGAACAGCAGCGCGTTCGGGGTTGACGCGGCGGCGGCGGGGGGCGCGCACACGGTCTGGATGGTCCCATCCGGCAGGCTCAGCTCCGCCTGCTCGATGCCGTGCTCGGTGCAGAAGCGCTGCCAGGCCGCCGGATCGGGCGGGAGCGAGGCCATCCAGTGCGCTTCCGCGTCCACCCGCGCCTGGCTGTCGGCGATCAGAGCGCGGCGCACATCCTCCAGGTTCTGGAGCACCTGCTCGGCCGGGTGGCTGAACCACTTGTCCAGGTTGCGGTTTAGCACCTCCACGCTGAACAGCACCAGAAACAGCACCGGGGTAATGCTCAGCGCCAGCGCGCCGGCCACCAGCTTCCAGCGAATATGCGAGCCCGCGCTGCGGCGCTGCCGCTCGATGTACAGCTTGACGCCGGTTCGCAATAGCAGGAAGCCAAGCAGAACGGTGAGCAGGAAGACCAGGGTGGACAGGCCCCAGAACACGTAGGTCTGCTCGGCGCTGATGGGAGCCAGCGGCTCGATCGTGAACGAACCCTGCCATACCACCAGCGCGAGCAGGGCCGCGAACAGCACCACGCCCGAGCCGAGAAGCAGATTCCTGCGCATCACCTGTTACGGATTATATATGCCCGCCGCCAGGGGGGTCTCGGGGGCGCCTTGGCGCCGCTTAAGGAGTTTTACACCGGGGCCCGAAAATATGGTGATTATGCACTTGACAAACGTGCCGGGTCGATTCATACTGAGTTTATGAAGAACACGCCGTCGCTGATAGACGTTCAAAAGCAGTTTGGAACGGCCGAGGCGTGCGTCTCCTACCTCGTTGCCATGCGCTGGCCGGATGGCGTGCGGTGCCCTGTTTGCGGCGCGAAAGAGGTGTCGAAGCTGTTTGCGACGAACGAAACCACGCGCGAGCGAAAGAACCGCAAAGGCCAGATCCAGACGGTCCGGGTCCCGTCCCGGTACCTGTTTACCTGCCTCGAAAAAACCTGCAATCGCCAGTTCAGTCCGACCGTTGGCACGATCTTCCACGACACGCATCTGCCCATCGAAAAGTGGTTCATGGCCGTAGCCCTCATGTGCAATGCGAAGAAGGGCCTCTCCGCAAAACAGATGGAACGGGATCTCGGAGTGACGTATCGGACGGCCTGGTACCTCTGCCATCGCATCCGCAAGAGCATGGAGGAAGGAGAACCGGGACTCCTGACCGGCGTCGTTGAAGCCTACGAGACTTTCGTTGGTGGCGTGTATGATCGACGCCGCAAGCGCGATCCGCACGCAAAGCAACCGGTATTCGGCGCGCTTCAGCGGAAGACCCCGGAATCCTGCTCGAAGGTCCGTGTCTTTCCGATCTCGGCGACCACTACGGCAGTCCTCACCGGCGCGGTAAAGGGCAGCGTTTCGGCGAAGGCCGATCTCCTCATTACCGACCAGTACAAGCCCTACAAGCAGATCGGACGCGGTTACGCACAACACGAAACGGTGAACCACATAAAGCTGGAGTACGTGCGGGCCGGCGATCCGCGTATCCACACGAACTCGGTCGAAGGCTTCTGGTCGCTGTTCAAGCGGGGCCTGATAGGCAGCTTCCACAAGGTGAGCGTG
>CAYVPZ010000324.1:0-5898 GCA_964453955.1 uncultured Solibacteraceae bacterium
CGGTTCTGGGAATCTGCCTGGGCGCCCAGCTCATTGCCAAAGCCCTGGGCGCACGGGTTTTCCGTAATCCGGTGAAGGAGATAGGGTGGTTCCCGCTGCGCTTCACCGAGGCGGCGGCCGGCGACCCGCTGCTGGCCGGACTGTCCGATCCCTCCACCGTGCTCCAGTGGCACGGCGATACCTTCGATCTGCCCGCCGGCGCCGTGCATCTCGCGTCATCGGAGCGGTGCCCGAACCAGGCCTTCCGCCACGGCCCGCAAGTGTATGGTTTTCAATTCCATCTGGAGACCACCCCGGAGATGATCGCCGGCTGGTGCCGCGAGGACGCCAACTGCGGCGACGTGCGCGAGCTCTGCGAGCCGCTCGACCCGTATGCCTTCGACCGGGAGCAGGAAGAAGCGGCGGCGGTGGTGTTCGGGCGCTGGGCGGAGATGGTCAGCGCGTCCATTTGAGAAGGCCCCGGGCAATGAGGTCCGGAAACACCCGGTTCCGCAAGCTCGGAGCCAGTTGAGCCGGGTCGTCTTTTTCTCCGAACCATACCAGCTCGCCGATCTCCGCGCTGGCCACCGGCTCCCCGGCCAGAACGCCCCGGTACAGTTCGATGTGCACCGTGCGGCCCCCGCCGCCCGCGGCTACGTCCGTGTAAGCGCCCACGTACTCCAGTTCCCGCGCCTCCACCTCGCCCAGTTCTTCCCGCAGCTCCCGCCGCAGGCAGTCCAGCGCCGTCTCCCCCGCTTCCATTTTCCCGCCCGGCAGGATCAGCAGAGATGTCGTCCGCTTCTTCCGGCACAACAGCACACGCCCGTCGTCGCTCACGGTGAGCAGACCAATCTTGTGAATCATTGCAGGATGGGCAGGGTGAGATAGTCGCCCGGTACGAACAGACTTCCCTCGGTGACGCCCCGGGGCGCGATCCGCTTCAACTCCTGAGCGAGCTGTGACGCCGTCATGTCGCCCGCCAGCGCGCGCTGCCAGACGCGGGTGACGCGCGCCACCTCTTCCGCGGTCTCGTGCGCGAACTCCAGCCGGAAGTGGCGGATGCCCGCGCGCCGCCAGGCATCCAGATGCGCGCTGGCCTCCTGCGCCTCGGCGCCGAACACGGTGTTGCGGCAACCCACGTCGGCCATCACCGGGTGCGGCCGTCCGCTCGCATCCCGCAGGGCAATGCGGTGCTTCTCGCACGGCCGGCCGCAATCGAGATAGCTGTGGCCGGCGGAGAGGAAGCGGCAGAAGACGCAGTGCTCGGTGTGGAACACGGGAAGATGCTGGTACGCGATCGCTTCGAGGTTCTCCGCCCCCACCGCGGACGCCAAACCGGCTACCTGCGCCGCGTTCAGATCGTGCGTGGGGGCGATGCGGGCGAGCCCGAGATCGAGCAGGGTGCGGGCGGCGATGGAGTTGGCGGCGTTCAGGCTGAAGTCGCCGGTGAGCTGCGGATGCGGCTGGCCGCCGAGAGTGTGCAGCAGGCCCGCCGAACGCACCAGAATGGGGCAATCGAGCCGCAACAGGAAATCGACAATGCGTTCCTCGCCCGGCTTCAGAATGCGCGGGCTGGCCACGCGCACCGCGACCCCGGCCTCGCGCACGCGCTCCACCGAAGGTCGCAGGCCGTAGAGATCGAGATAGTCGAGCGTGATGCTGGCAGGCGCGAGCGTGAGCGCCGCTTCCAATTGTTCCGGGGTGCGCACCAGCAGATGCAACTCCGCTCCGCTGCCGTCGCGGCCCGGCGCTGAGAGCGGGCGGAGGGATTCCAGTTCGGCCAGCGGATCGCGCAGGCTCATCGGCGGCGGCTCGCTCTGCCGGGCCTGCAACCGTTCCACGGCGTCGCGGCGCAACCGGTTCAGCATGGAGGCGGGCGCAAACGGCGAGCCGGTCACTTCCAGCTCCAGCGCCGCCAGCTCGTACGCCGTGTTGCCGAGCCGGGAGAATTGCTCGCGCACGGTCTGGTCACAGATGGCGCGATTCTGCGCTCTCTCCAGAACCTGGGCCGATTGCACCGTCACGGACAGTTTCCCCACTGTCCACGTGCATACCAAAGGAGCGCCCTCGACGGCGACAACATGCACGATAACCGGCTGTTTGTGCACTGGCCGCGCGGCCTCGGTGAAGGGCCGCGCCGCCCCGGCCAGATCGGGATCGTGCGTGCGCCAGACCAGGTCGCCCGGACGAATGCGCGAGAAATCGATCTCGCCATTGCCGAAGCGCAACTCGATTTTTCCACCGGCCCCGGGCGCCGCCTGGTAGACATGGCCGCCCTCCTCCCGCTCTTCCGGACTGCGCCAGCCGGCGGCGTCGAAAACCAGGCCGTCACCCGGTTTCAGCGGAGCGATTTCCGCGGACGGGCCCGGCTCCACGAGAACGGCCGCCGGCAGGACCCGCTCCACCCGGCCCATCCACACACCGCGGTGGCGCGGCGCGCGGCCCCGGACCACGCGCTGGTGGTCCGTTCCGGTGACGAACCAGGGGCCCAGCCCGCGCGAGTAAACCTGTTCGAGCTGGAGCGCCTCGGCGCGGCTGGGCGCCACCGGCCGTCCCGCCCAAGCTTCGTCCACCTCCTTGCGATAAGCGCGCGTGGTGAGCGCCACATAATCGGCATCCTTGTAGCGGCCCTCGATCTTCAGGGCGGCGATACCAATTCCGACGATCTCCGGAATCTGCGCCACGGTGCAAAGGTCGCCCGGAGAGAGCAGATAGCGTGCGTCGGCGAGAGGCCTCGGCTCGTCGTCCACCAGCAGCTCGTAGGGCAGGCGGCAGGCCTGCGCGCACTGGCCGCGATTGGCGCTGCGACCGCCCCAGGCCTCGGAGGAGAAGCACTGCCCCGAGTAGGCCACGCACAGCGCGCCGTGCACGAAGATCTCGAGCTCGGCCTCCGTCCCGGCGCGGATGGCCCGGACCTCGGCCAGAGACAGCTCGCGCGCCAGCGTGATCCGGCTCGCGCCGAACTCCCGCGCCAGCTCGACGCCCGCGGCGCTGGTGATGCTCATCTGCGTGCTGGCGTGGATCTCGAGCTGCGGAGCAATGCGTCGGGCCAGCCGGGCGATGGCGGTGTCCTGCACGATCAGGGCGTCGGCGCCGGCCTCGGCGATGGCGGCGATGGCGCGCGCGGCCTCCGCCAGCTCGTGCTCGAACACCAGGGTATTGAAGGTGAGGTAGCCCTTCACCCCGCGCCGATGCAGCGTGCGCATCGCCTCCGCCAGTTCCGCCAGCGAAAAACCCACCTTCGCCCGAGCCGAAAAATGGCGCAGGCCGAAATACACCGCGTCGGCGCCGGCTTCGATGGCCGCGCGCAGTTGCGGCCAGTATCCGGCCGGACTCATGATTTCGGGTTTGTTCGGCGAAAAAGGCGTCGCGATTCTTTCAGGGTAGCGCGGCGGCGATCACCGGAATGGAGCCGGCCTTCAACCGGCCGGTGGAAACAAGATCCATGATGCGCTCGATATAGCGGTCGTTGAGAGCGACGCCTCGATTGAGGAAAACGATCTGGTCGTTATCCGGGTCGCGAATCGGGTCGGCCAGAATATCGCGGGGCTTGAGATCGGCAACCGGGGTCATCACCACCGGCGACGGCGACTGCGGGAACGAGAAGCGAATCGCGTCGTAGACGAGAAATGAAACGACGCCCGACTGATCGGCCTCGGGCGACGCGAGATCGGCGCTGGGGGCAACCGGGGCGATGGGTTCGAACCCGTACCTTTCCCAGGCAGCCTTGAGCGCCCCCTGGCACATGGTGAGCAGCTCAGCCAGAGCATCCAGCAGATCCCGGTCCGAGCGCGGCGCCTCGGCCACCATGGCGCGGTAGACCGTCTCGGCAGCCCTTCTACCCATGTGCATATCAAGACCCAGCCGTGTCTCGATGCGGCGAAGAACGATGGCGGAGCTGGCATGGAACAACACCTCGTCCCCGGCAACGGCGGCCAGGGCGGACCGCTCCACGCCGAGATTCGCCAGCACTCCGCTCAAGATGCGGGGGGGAATATCAAGCGGGTCCTGGCCGGTTGCCGGGGCACTCTCCGACGGTCCGGTGTGATCGGCCAGCCAATCGACCCCGAACCCGAGCTTCTCCAGCCTGTCCTGCAATTCGTGAATTCGGGTTTCGAGGCGTTCTTCCACGGCGAAGAGGCGCTCAGCCGTTTTCAGACGAAGCCGCAGCTCGGGCGGACCCACCGGCTTGGTCAGATAGGTATCGGCGCCGGCTTCGAGCCCCCGGATGATGTCCATGGTTTCCCGGCGGGCGGTGAGCAGAATGATGTAGCGATAAGATTGGTTTGGAATCTCCCGGATACGCTGGCAGATCTCGACCCCGCTCAGGCCGGGCATCATCCAGTCCAGGATGAGGAGCCGGGGAGCGTTTTCCTCTTCGAGCACGCTCCATGCCGCATCGCCATCAGCCACCTCCCTGACGTCGTGTCCCCATTTCCTGAGAATGTGCGCGAGGAAGGTCCGCCCGACGGGATCGTCGTCCGCGATCAGTATCCGCATGATTGGCGCCGCTGTGGCAGAAAAACAGGATCATATCATTGTTTCGGCACTGGGTGTCCGGTAACTTACCATCCGCCGGAGGGAGTTGGTCCCAGCATGGCGCCAGCCTGACGGCCTGACGCTGGTTTATTCCACGTCCAGGTCCACGGTGCGCACCACCGAGTCGTGCCCCGCCGAGTCCTTCGCCTGCAGTACCAGACGGTAGGCGCCGGGAGCGAGTTTGTCGACCGGCACCGGCACGCCAACAGGGATCACGGGATTGCCCGGCTTGATCGAGCTGGCCACGCTGAGCATCCCGGTGTCCTGCAATACCGCGCCGGTCTTACGGTCCTGCACCTTGAACTCGAGAGCAACCCGCGGTGGAGTCGCGGTCAGCAGCAGAGGTTCATAGACCTCCAGGTAGAGCGCGCCGTTCTCGGTCTTCTTCACCCGGTGCGTGCCGGAGGGGATGACCTCTATTCCACTTACAACCAGCGGCGTGCGCCCCTCCAGAAGTTGCGCGTCGAGGCCGGTGTTATCGCCGGACACGCGATGGAACTCCTTGCTGAAGGCCACGGCGCTCATGCTGAATTGCTTGCCGTCCCAGGGGTCCACCACCAGCGGCGTCTCCACCTTGCCGAAGCTGCCGCCGGAATTGAACACAACCTTGAGATTGTACTTGCCCGGCGCTATATCGAACTGGTTCTGGTAGTGCAATGGCTGTTCCTTGAATGCCTCCAGTTCCTGCTTGTCCTTGAAGTCCAGCTTCACCGTGTCGCTGAACCGCGCGGCCGCCGTGCCATCGGGCTTATACGCGATTCCGAGGATGTTCACCTCGCCGTGGAGTTTCCCTTTCACCTTTTCCGTCTTGATCTGGGCGGCGGGAAGCTCCATGGCGACGTTCACCCGAGCGATGTTCGCCGACGTATAGAAGAACGGATCGGAGATGGTTCCGGTCATCGCGCCGGATGCCGTGGCCGCGGCCTGCGCTTCCATCTGCTTTTCCACCGGGTCGCCGGCCAACAGATCCTGAGGCGGGATGTTGCAATACCCGCTGCGCGCGCGGACGATGGTCCCGGCGCGTTCCACCTTCACTTTGATGGTGTGGCAGCTTCCCTCCTTCGATTCGGACGGCGTGTAACCCAGGAGATAATACTGATCCTGTTCTTTGGCGATCTTCTGCAGCCCGCTCAGCAGATCGTTGGTGTTGGCGATTACGAATCCGCCGGTACCGCTGGCCAGCATGTACATTACCTGCTGGTTGTCGGAGGCGCTGGCCGGGAACGTGGGAATCAGGACGCGCGGCTGGTTCAGGGGGTTATTGATATTCGGATTGTTGTAATAGCTGCCGCCACCGTTATTGCCGCCGTTATTGCCGCCGGTATTTCCGCTGCCGCTCTTGCCTCCGCCGGTTCCACCGCCGGAGCTGCCCCCGCTGCC
>CAYVPZ010000325.1:0-5884 GCA_964453955.1 uncultured Solibacteraceae bacterium
GCCGTTGAAGTCCTGAATGTCGGCCAGATCCTGATCGAGCACCGGCCCGCACAGCGCGCTCATGCGCCAGGGTTTTTCCTCGGTGAGGCCGGGCAGGATTTCGCGCATCTCGTTTTCGAACTCTTCGAGGCGCGAGGCGGTGATGATGAAGCGGGCCAGCGCCCAGTGGTCGTCGCCGGTGCGGTAGGCGGCGTAGTTGCTCACGGCGGAGGTCATGGTGAGCCCGGCGGGCGGAAACAGGCCCGCGTAGTCGATGAGTCCGTGGAGAAGCCGATGAATGGGGGTCACGTTAGAAGGATACAGCAGATGAACGGGTGCCAAGCTCGCTGATCATCGGGGCAGCTTTGCGAACCAGGCCTGCATCTCGACCAGGCCCGATGACGGCCGCGGCGGCAGGGTGCGCAGGGCGTGATTGAACGCGCCCTCCAGCATGGCCAGCACCTGCAGGTTGTCGGCTTCGCGGACCTCGCGCCGGCGAATGGCCTCCAGCTCCGGACCAGCCGCTTTCCAGGTCTCCACCCAGAGGCGTATCATCTCGCGCTCTTCCATATTGCTTCCAGTCTAGCGAGCACCGGCTGTTCGCAAGTGGGCTAGTTCGAGGTTCTGATCAATTCTTTGCGGGAAAGAATCCTCGTAAAGACGGCTGATCCTCGAAATGTGATTGCGAGACTCGATGAGCGAAATTCTCTTCTCCGGCGGAACCACCTTGTTCAGCGCGACGGCCATGCGAAGAAACAACCACCACGCAATCAGGAGAGCGGCCGTCCCCAGCGCGCCGAGCCAGACAGAGGTCTTACCCATGGAAGCAGCCGCTACCGGTTGCCCGCCCGCGTGGTGGTGATGGCCACCACGCTCGTTAAGACAAACGCAGTACCCAGAATCGTTCGCATCCCCAGCGCCTCGCCGCCCAGGAAATATCCAATCAGCACGGCCACAACCGGGTTCAC
Organism: uncultured Solibacteraceae bacterium; assembly: GCA_964453955.1. GTDB lineage: Bacteria > Acidobacteriota > Terriglobia > Bryobacterales > Bryobacteraceae > CAWACP01. The sequence goes on from CAYVPZ010000325.1 coordinate 948, forward strand.
ATACGCGTAGGTCCCCACTTTTGTGGGCGATTCATGATGAATCAGCCAGACGTAGGCGGTGAACGCGACGATGGAGCCGGCGACAATCAGGTAGAGCAGCGCGAGCCAGGCGCCGCGCGAAACGGTCCACGGGTGAAAATCACGAAATTCACCCAGCGCGGCCGACGCAATGGCCAGAAACACCCCGCCGGCCAGCATCTGCGCTCCCGAACTCATGACCTTGGAAGGCGGCAGCGGCTGCTTGCGCGCAACCGCCGACGATACCGACCAGCTCATCGCCGCGACGATCAGCGCGATGGCGCCCGCCGTGTCGATGGGCGCCCCGCCAAGGTTCAGCGACCGGCTGGTCAGCACGGCCACTCCGCCAATCCCGACCAGCAGCGCCACGGCCAGCCGGACGGTGAGCTTCTGCGTTCGCAGAAAGATGATCTCCGAGAGCGCCATAAACACGGGGATGGTGGCCATCATGACCGCGGCAAGGCCTGAAGGCACGCGCTGCTCCGCCCAGAACAGCAGCCCGTAGTCGCCAACGAAGATCAAAATGGCGAGAATGGACACGGAAATCCATTGGCGCGCGGTGGGCGAGCGCTCGCCGCGCGCGATCATCCAGACATAAAGAACCAGTCCGGCAACCAGGAAACGCATGGCCGCCAGAAGGAACGGCGGAACCTCGCGCACACCCACGCGAATCGCTAGAAATGTCGAGCCCCAGACAAAATAGATAATCGCGAAAGCCAGCAGGGTCTTCCATGCCGGGGGATGGGTGGCGGCTTCCATGGCGATTTCTACAATCTACCAGTTCGCGCTTTTGCTAACCTGTCATATCGAGATGTGCAGGAACATCAAGCCCCTTTTCAACTTCGATCCGCCGGTCACCGACGAGGAGGTGCGCGCGGCTTCTCTCCAGTTCGTGCGCAAGATCAGCGGTTTTAGCAAACCGTCCAGGGCTAACGAGCATTTGTTCCTGGCCGCGGTGGATGAGATCGCCGGCGTCTCGGCGCGCCTGCTTCATTCGCTCGAAACGAACGCGCCTCCGAAGAACCGCGAAGAAGAGGCCGCGAAGGCCAGGGCTCGCGCGGCTGATAGGTTCGGCGATTGACGGTGTTTTCCGACCTCGCGCTGGCCAAGCGTCTGGAGCGCGCGGAAGGGCGCGCGTGCGTGGAGGTCGCCGAGGCGCGACGGCGTCTGTTCCCGGCGAGCGGCGCCGAATGGATGGAGTGCGCGGGAGCGTATGCGGTATTCGATGGCATCGGCTCTCCGGTCACGCAGAGTTTCGGACTGGGCCTGTTCGAGGAACCGAGCGCGGCCTCGCTGGATGCGCTGGAGACCTTCTTTCTCGACCGCGGGGCCGAGGTGGCTCATGAGGTGAGTCCGCTGGCGGGGGTCGCCGCGCTCGATTTGCTTTGCGCCCGGCGATACCGGCCGATGGAGATCAGCAGCGTCATGTATCGGCCTGTCGAGAAGCCCGCAGCCGGGGAGCGCGACGATATTCGCGTGCGCGTCGCGGGTCCGGAAGAAGCACAACTCTGGGCGCACATCAACGCGCGGGGCTGGACGCACGAGCATCCGGAGCTTGTCGATTTTCTGCGGGAGAACGGGGCGATCTCGGCCGCGCGGGAGCGGTGTCCGTGCTTCCTGGCCGAGCTGGACGGTACGCCGGGCGCGGCGGGCGCGCTGTGCCTGCATGACGGGGTTGCTCTGTTCGCGGGCGCGGCCACGGTTCCCGAGTCGCGCCGGCGCGGGCTGCAGGGGGCGCTGCTGGAAGCGCGCATGCGCTACGCCTTCGACCATGGCTGCGATCTGGCCATGATGGTGGCCGAGGCGGGCGGCGAATCGCAGTGCAACGCCGAGCGCAAGGGATTCCGCATCGCTTACACTCGCATAAAGTGGCGATTATTTGCTGAATAGGTGGGCGGCTTTTGCCTTTCTATCGCGCCGCCATCTTGCCGACTACGATGAGAACGGAATTGCTGCGATTCAACGGCGCTGTCGAGCGGGATCCCGCCATCGATGCGTGGATGAAAGAGCATGCCGGTGAATTGGGAGCCATCGCGCATCGGTGGTTTGAGGCGATGCGAAAATGCGGGGACGAAGTTCGGGAGCTCTTGCATGACGGATGTCCGGTTGCGTGTCTGGGAGATGCTCCCTTCGGCTACGTCAATGTCTTCATTTCGCACGTAAACGTGGGGTTCTTTCATGGCGCAGCGCTGCCGGATCCGGCCCGCTTGTTGCAAGGCACCGGCAAGTTCATGCGCCATGTGAAGCTGAGACCGGGAACAGCCACGAACGCCGCGGCCCTAAGCAGGCTCATCGATATGGCGTACTCGGATATAAAGGCGCGCGTCGAAAACGGCTAGCGACCCGCGAGACGCCCTCTACCCCATGGCCAGCACCACCCTGAAGCGCGCCTTGTTGCCGATCATGCGCTCGTAGGCCGCAGCAACATCGGCCAGCGGGAACGTTTCAATCATCGGCCGCACCCCGTGTAGCGCGCTGAAGTTGAGCGTGTCCTCGGAATCGCGCGAGCTGCCCCCGGGCCAGCCCTTGACGGACCGGCGGCCGCCGATCAGCAGGACCGGCGAAACCGAAATCGGCTCCCACGTCGCTCCCACCACCAGCAGCGTTCCGTCCACGCCCAGACCGCCCAGCACCGAGGTCATCGCTTTGGCGCTGGGGGCGGTGGCCAGAATCACCTTCGCGCCGCCCAGCTTCTTCAGTTCCGCGGCCGCGTCCACGGCGCTCGCGTCCACGTACCGGTGCGCGCCCAGCCGGGCGGCCAGCTCCGCCTTGTCGCTCCCGTTGGAGATGGCCACCACGTGATAGCCGAAGGCGCGCGCGAACTGCACGCCCAGGTGGCCCAGACCGCCGATGCCCTGCACCGCCACGAGGTCTCCGGGGAGAGCGCCGCTGTGGCGCAGCGCGTTGAACGTGGTCACGCCCGCGCACAGCAGGGGCGCGGCATCGGTTGGGCTGAGCGCATCGGGAATGCGCGCCAGACCGCGCTCGGGCGCAATCATGTATTGCTCGTAGCCGCCGTCGAAGCTGAAGCCGGTGATGCGCAGGTTCTCGCAGGTCACGAAATCCCCGCGGCGGCAGGGGGTGCAGTACGTGCAGTGACGGCCATGCCAGCCGATGCCCACGCGGTCGCCGGGCTTCCAGGTGTGAACGCCGTCGCCCACCTTGTCGATGACGCCGGCCACCTCGTGACCAGGCACGCGCGGATACTCCAACCCCGGCCATTGTCCATTCTTGACCATCGCGTCGCTGTGGCAGATGCCGCAGGCCTCCACGCGAATGCGCACCGAGCCGGGGCCGGGGGTGGGAATCTCCCGCTGGACCGAGGTGAAGTCGTCTCCGCCTTTAGTGATCTGAATCGCTGTCATCAGGGCCATGAATTCACGATCTCACGGCGATGACCGATATGTCACTCGGGTGACGTCATCGCAGCTCAACACGGGTCTTCCGGTCGGCCGGCGCATTCGGGTGCTCATCGTCGACGATTCCATGTTCATACGGAACATCGTGGGCCGCATCTTCCGCGAAGAGCCCGCGATCGAGGTGGTGGGCACTGCCGTGGACGGCTTGGACGCGATCGGCAAAGCCGCCGAGTTGAAGCCCGACGTGGTGACGCTGGACGTCGAAATGCCCCGCATGACCGGGTTGGAGGCGATCCGCAAGATTCGCGCGGCGTGGCCTCCGGTGAAGATCATCATGCTGAGCACGCTCACCGAAACGGGCGCGCGGGTGACCATCGACGCGCTGCTCAACGGCGCCAACGACTACGTCTCCAAGACCAATCCGGACGGATCGAACGAACTCCCCATCCCGCGGCTGAAGCACGACCTGATCGCGAAGATTCGGCAATTCTTTCCCGCGCGCGCGGCCGTGCCCCCGCGCGCGGCGGCGCCGCTGACGCCCATGGCCCGGCCGGCAACCGCGCTGCGCCAGGCGAAACGGCGGCGCGTGGTGGCTATCGGCGTCTCTACCGGGGGCCCGTCGGCGCTCAGCACGCTGATTCCCGCACTGCCCGCCAGCCTGCCCGCCCCGGTTCTCATCGTGCAACACATGCCGGCCATGTTCACGCGCATTCTGGCCGAGCGGCTGAACGCGGTTTGTCCGCTGAAGGTCAGCGAGGCGGCCGAGAATTCGCCCGTGGAGCCCGGCTCGGTGCTGATCGCGCCCGGAGATTTCCATATGCGGGTGACGCGGCGCGGCGGGCGGGAGTGCATCACGCTGGATCAGTCGGCGCCGGAGAATTCCTGCCGGCCGGCCGTGGACGTCCTGTTCCGGTCCGTGAACGAAGTGTACGGCGGCGGGTCGGTTGCGGTGGTGCTCACCGGCATGGGCCAGGATGGATATCTGGCCGCACAGGGGCTGAAGGCCGGCGGAGCGTACGTGATCGCGCAGGACGAGGCGTCCAGCGTGGTCTGGGGCATGCCCGGCATGATCGCCCGCGCCGGCCTGGCCGACGCCGTACTGGACGTGAAACTGGTGGCGGCGGAAATCGTGAAGCAGTTCTGAGACGGCCCACTCAGGGCATGACGAACGGCGCGGACGCGATCACCAGCGCCAGGCTCGCCACCAGCACCCATAACCAGCGGTTCGCGAAGTTCAGCGTGTATCCCAGACCGAGGCGCTTTTCGACGAACAGCGCCGCGTCGTTGGGGTCGTAGTAGATCACCCCGCCCTTCCAGCACTCGTTCGGCGTCGGGTCCATGGGTTCCGAGGGCGCGCTCAGTTTCCTGACCAGCACAGCGATGGTGGGAAGCAGGATGACGATGGGCGCCAGCACAACCGCCCACACGGGGATCCCGAGCACGGGCTGCAGGGCAATCAGCGCAAACACCAATGCCAGAGAGTTCTGGACCGCGATCAGGCCACCGAACATGACGCGACGGAAGCGCGACCGGCGCGCGCCGAACCAGCCCGCCGCCATC
>CAYVPZ010000326.1:0-5882 GCA_964453955.1 uncultured Solibacteraceae bacterium
ATCATCTCGATACCGGGTCGGTGGCCTCGCCGTATCGCGAGACCGAAGCCATGCGCGACGGCTCGGACGCCATTGCCGATTGGCCACTGCTCAACGCGCTGGTGAACACCGCCGCGGGCGCTTCGTGGGTCTCCATCCACAACGGCGGCGGCGTGGGCATCGGCTACTCGCAGCACGCGGGCATGGTGGTGGTGGCCGACGGCACCCACCAGACTCGCCGCCGCCTCGAGCGCGTGCTCACCAGCGATCCGGGCATGGGCATCATTCGCCACGCCGACGCCGGCTACGAACAGGCCATCGCCTTCGCGCGCGACCACGGCATCCGGGTGCCCATGAATTCGTTACAGTAGGGACGGAATGCCTCGACAACTGGTGGAGTGTGTACCCAATTTCAGCGAGGGACGCGACCTGGCCAAAATCGACGCCATCGTCCAGGCGATCCTCGCGGTTCCCGACGTGGTGCTGCTCGATCGCGAGAGCGACCCCGATCACAACCGCAGCGTGCTCACCTTCGTCGGTCCTCCGAACGCGGTGGCGGCGGCGGCGTTTCGCGCGGTGGACAAGGCCGTGGCGCTCATCGACCTGACGCAACACACCGGCGCTCATCCGCGCATCGGCGCGGCCGACGTGTTGCCGTTCATTCCCATCGAAGGGGTCACGTTGGAAGAGTGCGTGCGGCTGGCCGAGCGGCTCGGGCAGGAGTTGTGGGAGAAGCTCCATCTGCCGGTCTACCTTTACGAAGCGGCGGCCCGGCGGCCCGAGCGCTCCAACCTCGAAAACATCCGCAAGGGCCAGTTTGAGGCGCTGCTGCGGGAGATGGGGACGGTCGGGGCGCGCGATCCCGACATCGGCGATCCGGTGTGTCATCCAACCGCCGGCGCCATTGTCACCGGCGCGCGCAAGTTCCTCATCGCCTACAACGTCAACCTGAATACGCCGGACCTCTCCATCGCCAAACGCATCGCCAAAACCATTCGCTTCTCCACCGGCGGCTTCCGCTACGTGAAATCGATGGGCGTGATGCTGGCCTCGCGCAACCTCGCGCAGGTTTCCATCAACCTCACCGATTTCGAACAGACGCCCATGCACCTGGTGTTCGAAACGGTGCGGCGCGAGGCCGAGCGGTATGGCGTGGGCGTGGTGGGCAGCGAAATTGTCGGGCTGATTCCGAAAAAAGCCATCGAATTATCCGCAGAGTATTTCCTGCGTTTTGAGAATTTCCGGCCGGAACTGGTGCTGGAGAACCGCATCGCCGATGCGCTGTCCGCTCACGGCGGGCTGCCGGAGTTTCTGGACGCTCTGGCCTCCCCAGCGGCCACTCCCGGTGGGGGCAGCGCGGCCGCGGCCGCCGGCGCCATGGCCGCGGCGCTGGGTTCCATGGTCACTCGTCTGGCGAAGCTGGACCCCACGCTTTTCGAAGCGGACCGGCACTTCTTCACCGAGGCCGTCGACCGCGACGCGGAGGCATTCAATCGGGTGATGGCCGCATACAAGCGCCCGAAGGACGAGCGTGGCCCTTACGTGGAAGCGGCGCTCCACGGCGCGGCGGAAGTTCCGCTCGAGGTGATGGAGCGGTCCCACCACCTCGCCGCCCGCCTGGACGCCCTCGAAATCTCCGCCCGCTTCGCCAGCGATCTGGCGGTGGCGAAGTCGCTCGCCGCCGCCGCGCGCGCGGGCGCGTGGGAGAACGTCAGGATCAATCTGGACTCCATTCATGACGCCGAGTTCAAGGCAGCTCTGCAGCGGCGTGTCGACGCGCTCTGATCTGGCTGTTGTCAACAGCCGCCAACTGGTCACCGTAGCCGGACCCGACCTCGGAATCATCCCGGACGGAGCCATGCTGGTGCGCGACGGCCGCATCGAACGGGTGGGCACTCGCCTCGAGATCGAAGCCCTGATCGGACCCGCGTGCGAAGTGGTGGACGCGGATGGGCGCGTGGTGATGCCCGGCTTCATCGATGCCCACACGCACCTCGTCTTCGCCGGCCATCGCGCGGCCGAGTTCGAGCAGCGTTGCGCCGGCGCCACCTATCGAGAGATCGCCGCGGCGGGCGGAGGCATTCGCGCCACCGTGCAAGCCACGCGCGCGGCCACCGAGGACGAACTGATCGAAGCCACGCGGCCGCGCATGGAATGGATGCTGAGCTCGGGCATCACCACCGCCGAGGTGAAATCGGGCTACGGCCTGTCACTCGAAGACGAACTCAAAATGCTTCGCGTCATTCGCCGGCTCGACGAGGCTGGCCCGATGCGTCTGGCGCCGACGTTCCTGGGCGCTCATGAGGTGCCCGACGAGTACCGCAACCGCCGCGGCGAATACCTCGACCTGATCGTGGACGAGATGCTGCCGCGCATCGCCGCCGGGAAGCTCGCCGAATACTGCGACGCCTTTTGCGAGGAAGGCGTGTTCACCATCGCCGAGACCCGGCGCGTCCTCCTGGCGGCCCGCGCGCACGGCCTCGGGCTGCGGCTGCACGCGGATCAGTTGTCGAACTCGGGCGCGGCGCGTCTGGCCGCGGAACTCCACGCGGCTACCGCCGATCACCTGGAGCAGACGGACGCGGCCGGCATCGCCGCCCTGGCCGAGGCGGGCGTGCAGCCGGTGCTGCTGCCGGGTTCCGTGTTCGCGCTTGGCCTCCATCGCTATCCCGACGCGCGCGCCATGATCGACGCCGGCCTCGCCGTGGTGCTGGCCACCGATTTCAACCCCGGCTCCTCGCCCACGCCGTCCATGCCCCTGATTCTGTTTCTCGCCTGCACGCAGATGAAGATGACGCCCGCGGAGGCCATCACCGCCGCCACCATCAACGCCGCGCACAGCGTCGGCCGCGGCGCCACGCTCGGATCGCTCGAGCCCGGCAAACTCGCCGATTTCGTGATTCACGACTGCACGGATTATCGCGAGGTCATCTACTGGGTGGGTGCGCCCTCAGCGCGCGAGGTCTGGATTGGCGGCAGAAACCGCCGAATGCCGAAATCGTAGAGCGCCGCGCCAATTACGCCTCCCAGCAGCGGTCCAAGAATGGGCACCCAGAACACGCCGCTGCCATCGGTAAGCCCGTTGTTGCGGAAGCCCGCCACCGCCGTGAACAGGCGCGGGCCAAAATCGCGCGCGGGGTTGATGGCGTATCCGTGCATGCCGCCGAAGGCCATGCCGACGGCCACCACCACCAGGCCGATCAGCAATGGCTGGAGGATGGCCGGCGGCTGGTTGCGCTCGTCCACGATGGCGAAGATCATCATCAGCAGCAAAGCCGTTCCGATCACCTGGTCGAGGAAGCCGGCCGACAGCTCGTGCGGGAAAGCCGGGAACGTGGTGAATACGCCCGCGGTGCGTTCAAGCGACGGGTCGAACTTCAGAAACGCCAGCCGGTAATTCCAGAACACCAGCGCCGCGGCGGTGAAGGCTCCCGCGGTCTGCGCGATGCTGTACGGCAGCACCTTAAGCCACGGGAATTTCCGGAACACGGCGAGCGCCAGGGTCACCGCCGGATTGAGATGGGCGCCGCTCACCCCGCCCGCAACATAAATGCCCATGGTAACGGCGAGCCCCCACGCGATCGTGACGTTGGTGTAGCCGCCCTTGACCACTTCGCCGGGTGCGCCCGTTCCAAACAGAGTGACCATGGCCACCACGCCGGTTCCGAACATCATCAGCACCAGAGTGCCCAGGAACTCGGCAACGAGTTCGCCCACCAGACTTTTGCGCATGCGAAGGGCAATATATCACGAACTCCGGGGAGCGCTCTACAACAACCGGAAGTGAACCTCCACCAGGCCCCATGTCGCCACCGCCTTTCCGTCCCGGGTGCCCGGCAGGAACCTCCATCGGCGCACGGCCTCCATGGCCTTCTCATCCAGACCGAGGCCGAGCCCCTGGTCCACGCGCACGTCGCGGATGTGTCCGCTCCCGTCGATCTCCACGCGCAGCACCACCAGGCCCTGCACCTTCGCGGCCCGCGCCGGGTCCGAATAATCGGGGTCCACTTTCCATACCAGTACGGGCGGCGTGATTCGCCCGCGACTGCTGCCTGCGCCGGGTCCAGGCTCCCCGTCGCCGTAGCCGGGTCCGCGGTTGTTGCCGACGCCAGGCCCGTCGCCGCCGCCGATGCCGCCTCCGCCTCCAGGCCCGCTGGAAGGCGGTCCGGGAACTCCGCGCGGGTCGCCGAACTGCAACAGGTTCGTGTCCACGTGCACCTCCGCGATCAGCGACGGCGCCGGCTCAACCAGCAATGGTGTGTGCACGCTGCTCGCCACCTGCAGCGGTGCCTGGAACGCGCGCCGCGGCGGCAGGCGGCCTTTGGACGCCGGCACGAGCGAGTGGTTCCCGCCGCCACCGCTGCCCGTGCGCCCGAGGTCGCGCAGCGGATCCAGCAGCGGGATCACCCTCTGCTCGGTTATCAGGCGCACGCGCGGCTGCAGCCGGTAGCCGCCCAGCAGAAACAGGATTGCGATCACGCCAGCGTGAATCGCGAGAGAGAGCAGCGTGGAGCTTCCACGACGGCCGAAGGACATGCCAGCGCCTCCTGTCGACCAGACAAGGGCACGTCATGCGCCATGGCCGGAGCACGCGATTGCACAACGTTACGCGCACGCGGGCGTTGAGTGGTTCACACAGGAGTGAGCGCCGAACTACAGAGGCCGTTCAAGAAACTGCGCACTCAACCATGGGATGTCCTGGATTCCGCGAGATAATATGGCGCATGGTCTCGGAAGTCCTGGAAGGAATGATCGCCGAGAGGCGACTCACTCTGATTACCGACGACGGCGAGACTCGGGACATTGTGGTCCGGATCGGCAAGCCGGAGCCTTCGCCAGATCGAATTGATTTCTCCTGCGAGTATCAGATTGTGGGGCTCGGCGACCGCAAAGTGAGCGAATCTCCGGCTGCGACGGGTTTCACTCACTTTAACTGACTCTGCGCCTCATTTCGACCGTACTCAACTACCACCGAATGGAAGCGAAGGGTCGCCACTATTGGTTGGAACCCGGAGACGACATGGGATTTGCCGAGGCTGAACCGCCCACGCAGCCCTGAATATTGCGGGTGTCGGGTGAACAGACACTCTACACAGCAAACTCCCGCAACAGCTTCTCGTAGGTGCAGCTCAGCTCTTCCGGCATGATGCGCGTCTCGCCCACCGTGGATACGAAATTCGCGTCTCCCCGCCAGCGCGGCAGCACGTGCATGTGAATGTGGCCGGCCACGCCCGCGCCCGCCGCCTCTCCCAGGTTCATGCCCAGATTGAAGCCGTGCGGCTGGTACAGGGACGCCAGCGCGCGCTCCGCCCGGCGGGTGAGTTCCATCATCTCCGCCAGCGTCTCCGGCTGCGCTTCCGCCAGCGAAGCCACATGCTCATACGGAACCACCATCAGGTGCCCGGTGGTGTACGGATAGAGATTGAGGATCACGAAATTATGCCCGGCGCGGTGCACAATAAAGTTCTCCGCATCCCGGTTTTCCGCCGCTTTTTCGCAGAAAATGCAGCGCGTATCCGGCTCCCGCTGGTGCTGGAGATACCGATAGCGCCACGGAGTCCACAGATGATCCATAGCCGGGCCGCCAGACTATGCGGCGGGCGGCGCTCCATCCGGCGAGCTGAAGGGCGGCGGGACAGCCGGTGGCGCGGCTTCCTCCGTTCCTTCCGCGCGCGAAGAAGAGGTGTTGACCAGGTCCTTGAGCTCCTTGCTCGGTTTGAAGTAGGGGATGCGCTTCGAGGGAACTTCCACCCGCGTTCCCGTCTTGGGATTCCTGCCCACGCGTGGTTGCCGCTGGCGCGTGCGGAAGCTGCCGAACCCGCGAATCTCGATCTTGTCGCCGCCGCGAAGCGAGCGCACAATGCTGTCGAAGATCGCCTCTACGATGACCTCGGAGTCCTTGC
>CAYVPZ010000327.1:0-5879 GCA_964453955.1 uncultured Solibacteraceae bacterium
GCCCAGTTTGGCAATGCCCGCGCCGGTCAGCGCGGAGACAGCCTCGTGCCTGCCAGTCGGTTCCGCCGCGCGCGGCAGATCGCACTTGTTGCTCACCACCAGCACGCGCCCCTGCGCTGCGGCGCGCGCCAGAATATCGAGGTCGGCCTGTTCGAGCGGAGCGGAGAGGTCCAGCACCACCAGAACCAGATCGGCGTCGGCCATGGCTTCGAAGCTGCGCTCGATGCCCAGTTCCTCCACGCGGTTCTCGCCCGTGCGGATGCCGGCGGTGTCCACGAAGCGCACTGGGATGCCGCGAATCTCGGCGGACTCGGAAACAGTGTCGCGCGTGGTGCCCGGGATCTCGGTGACGATGGCGCGGTCCTGGCCGAGCAGCGCGTTAAACAGGCTGCTCTTGCCCACGTTGGGCTTGCCCACGATGGCCAGCGTGAAACCGGAGTGCACAAGTTTGCCGTAACCCGACGACGCCAGCAGCCGCTCGATGCCTTCGTGCACCGGCCCGAGCCGCTCGAGGATAACCGCGGTGGGGGCCACCGAGACGTCATCCTCGGCAAAATCGATGCCGGCCTCCAGCAGCGCGATCAACTCCAGCAGCTTCTCTTTCAGAGGAGCGAGCCGCCGCGACACGGATCCCTCCACCTGCTGGGCGGCCACGCGCGCCTGATAGAGGGTGGTGGCGTCGATGAGATCGCGCACCGCCTCGGCCCGCGGCAGATCGATCCGGCCATTGAGAAATGCGCGCAAAGTGAATTCGCCCGGCTCGGCCAGTCGCGCGCCAGCGGCAATGGCCCGATCGAGACAGAAGCGCAGAACCACCGGGGAACCGTGACAGGAAATCTCCACCACGTCCTCGGCCGTGTAGGAACGCGGGGCGCCGAAGAAAGTGGTTACCACGCGGTCTACCGCAGCGCCATTCTCATCCACCAGCTCGGCCAGCGCCGCTGTCCAGGTCTGCCAGCGATGCCCTTCGGGGAAGCGCAGGATGGCCGTGGCGATGTCGCGGGCCCGCCCGCCGGAGAGGCGCACCACGCCGATCCCCGAGCGCGCCAGCGGCGTGGAAATGGCCACAATGGTGTCGCGAAGAAGCATCTTTCCAGACGACCAGCCTCCGATGTGGCGCAGGCCCCCGGCCTGCGCGGGGCTCTCAGCCCCGCCTGGTGGGGTGACGAGCCACAATGCATCGGCAGGCGGGTCAAGGACCCGCCGCAGGCTGAGAGCCTGCCCCACATCACACTACGGCCGGCGCCGTCCGCCCCGTGGCGGTCCCCCTGGCCTTCTGCCGTCGTCGCGCCGGCCGGGGCCGCCAAAGCGCCGCTCGCCGCTCCGCTCGCCACCACCGCGAAAAGAGGGCGGCGGCATGATCGGCGGGGGAATCTCCTTCATATCCGCCGGCACCACCACCACCTGCCGGTATGGCCCCGCGCCCGTGCTCTCGCTGCGCACGGCCGTCTCGTTGCGCAGGCTGAGATGGATGATGCGGCGCTCGCGGCTGCTCATCGGATTGAAGTGAAACGGCGCGCGCGTGCGCTTCACCTTCTCCGCGGCCGTGACGGCGCTCAGACGCAACTCCTCGATGCGCAGAACGCGGTAATCGTCGGCGTCGAAGCAAAGCAGGGAGTGGTCCTCGGCGGGAATGGCGAGGATCTCCATGGCCAGATGCTCCAGCGCGAGCAGCACCTCGGCGCGGTTCTCGAGAAGGATGTCCACGTCCGGGCCGCGGAACCGCACCACCACATCGGGGTCCTCGAAATCGGGATGCGCGTGCGCCCCTTCGGCCACCTCGAACTGCAGCTCGAAGCCGGCGGCGCGCAGCAGCGGTTTCAGGAACGCTTCCAGGCGGGGCGCAAGGTCGCTGGCGCTATAGCGGGAACCGGATTGTCCTTCCACGAAAGCCACCTACCTCCCCTTCTTTTTCCCGCTCGCCTTCACCACCACCTCTACCGGCGCGGGCGGAGCGGGCCCAAAGCGATTCATCGCCCATTGCTGGACGATGCCCACCAGATTTCCGGTCAACCAGTATAATACAAGCCCGCTTTGATAATTGTAGAAGAAGAACCCGAACATCAGCGGCATGAACATCATCATCTTCGCCTGCGCGGGGTCCGTAGTCGGATTCGGGGTCATCTTCTGCACCAGAAACTGCGTGATGATGAGCACGATGGGAAGGACACGAATGGACAGTTGCTCGGGCTGCGAGAGATCGGTCACCCACAGCCAATGCGCGCCGCGCATCTCGATGGCCACCCGCAGCACCGTATAGAACGCGAACAGAATGGGGATTTGCGGCAGCATGGGCAGACACCCGCCCACCGGGTTGACCCCGTGCTTCTTGTACAGCTCCATCACTTCCTGGTTCTGTTCGGCCTTGCGCGGGTCGCGCAACGAGATACTCTTATAGCGGTCGTTGATTTCCTTGATCTTCGGGGCCAGCGCCTGCATTTTGCGCGACGAGCGCAGGCTGGTGAAACGCAGCGGGAACAAAAGCAGGTTGATGGCGATGGTGACCAGCACGATGGACCAGCCGTAGTTGTGGACCATATGCTGATCCACCCAGCGCAGCGCATAGAAGATGGGCTTGGCCAGAACCTCGAACCAGCCCCAGTCGATGAGCGTCTTGAGCCGCGGGTCGACGGCGCCCAGGATGTCCAGGTCCTTCGGTCCCACGTAGGCGAGGAAGCGGATGGACCCGCCATCGCCCACGGCCATGCCCACGCGCGGCTCTTCCTTTCCGCCCGGCGCGTTGGCCACGGTATCGCTGTAAGTATCGAGTTCGGTGGAGCCCCCCTGCCGCTCCAGGAACACCGCCGTGAAGAACGTGTCCTGAATTCCGGCAAAGTTGTAATTGCCGCGATCCGATATCGTGCCCTTCTTCGCGTCCTTGGCCGTCTTGGTCTCCAGCGTGCCGTTGGGATGGAACGTGGAGGTGGCATTCAGGTCGTAGTAAAGGGTGCGCTGCGTCGCCGCCGCGGCATACACCGATTCGTCGCCAAAACCGCCGCGCCACGCCAGCAGATGCGGCGCCGGCTGGCCGTTCACCAGCGCCTCCGAGCTGATCTGCGAAAGATAGCCGTCCTGGGTGAAATGAAAAGACTTGTGGAAGACGGAGCGGCCGTCCGAGTATTCAAAACTCACGCCGAGCCCATCGGCGTCCGGAGTCATCACGAACAACGCGCTGTTCGGGTCGGACGTGGGCGCCTGTGGAAAGACCCAGGAAAACGGGTAACCCACCTTCGCGACAGCGTCGACATTCACCAGTTGCAACGGCTTGCCCGCATGATCGCGATACTTCTTGAGCAGCCAGCTTTCCACCACGGCGCCGCGGTTCGAGAAACGAATCTGATACAACCGGGTGTCGATGGTGTACGTCTGCACCAGGTCCGCGCCCCGGGCGGGCTTGGTGGGCGCCGCGGCGGGCGCGGCAGGCGGCGGAACCTCCGGAGCCTTCGCCACCTCCGCCACCTCGGTTGTCTTTGCGACGGCCGGCTTCTGAACGGGCGGCGGAGCGGTCTTGTAGATATAGGGGGTGACGAACAGGACCACGCCCATCAGCAGAAAAGCCAGCAGGAGACGAATCTCCATGGAAAGCTCTTTCCTGCCGCCGGTTCCCTCGGGGCCGGGTGTCCCCTGCGAATCTGCCATTTCGATTGTTTCTCCTCAGCGAACCGGGTCGAAGCCGCCCTCGTGGAAGGGATGGCACCGCAGCAGGCGCCCAATCCCCATCCACACACCCTTTAAAACGCCGTACTTCGCCACGGCGTTCAGCATATATTCCGAGCACGTTGGATAGTAGCGGCAGGCGGACGGCAACATCGGCGAGATCCAGCGCTTATAGAAACGCAATGACAAAATCACGGCCTGGCGCATTGGTGAACGAGGCGGCTCACTTCCCGCTGCAACTCTTCCTCGGAGGCATCCAACGCCGAACGCCTCGGGTTAACGACAATGTCCCACTGGCAGCCGATCTCCGGCAACCGCAACCGCAACAACTCCCGGATCCGCCGCCTGGCGCGGTTCCTCTTCACTGCTTTCCCAAACGCCCGCGGCACCGTGAAGCCCAACCGCGGCCCCTCGCCGGGCGCCCGGTCAAGCTGGAGACAGAAGGCTGAAAAGTACCGCCCGGTAAACCGGGCTCCCTCCTGATATACCCGGCGGAACTCAGTGGAACGAAGGATTCTGGCGTTCTTCGGGAACCTGAAACCTGTTGGCGTACAGGACGCGGGCCGCACCGCCCAACTTACTCGGCGTTCCGGACCGCCCTCTCATCGCTCACCGACAGCTTGTGCCGGCCCTTGGCGCGGCGGCGCGCCAGCACCGCGCGTCCGTCCTTACTCTTCATGCGCGCCCGGAAACCGTGCGTTTTGGCCCGTTTGCGATTGTTCGGCTGAAATGTTCGTTTTGGCATCTAATCCTGACCCCGGGCCCGGCTGGCTCGCTGGACACACTACGGATAAGCTCAAGAACCAGTATACGGGCCGGGTCAAAACAGTGTCAAACCTGGGCCCGCCCCTGTGATAACCTACTTCCGGAGTTGACTTCATGACCAGAGCCGAAGTTCGCGTCCGTATTGAGGAAATCGGCATCATCCCCGCTCTTCGCGTGGCTTCGGCGGAGCAGGCCTTCTTTGGCGCGGAGGCGGTGTACCAGGCCGGCATCCCCGTCGCGGAAATCACCAATACGGTTCCCGACGCGGCTGGCGTGATCTACAAGCTGGCGAAACGTTTCCCGGACATGGTGGTGGGCGGAGGGACAGTCCTTGACGCGGAGACGGCCCGCCGCTGTCTGGATGCCGGCGCGAAATTCCTGACCAGCCCCGGGCTGGTGCCCGAAGTGGTGGAGTTCGCGCGGAAAAACGACGTGGTGGTTTTCCCCGGCGCTCTGACCCCCACCGAAGTGATCGCCGCATGGAAAGCCGGCGTCGACTTCGTCAAGGTGTTTCCGTGCGAGCCCGTCGGCGGCCACACCTATATCCGGTCTTTGAAGGCCGCCCTGCCGCAGATACCGTTGATCGCCACGGGCGGCGTGAATCAGAGCAGCGCCGTGAATTTCATTCTGGCGGGGGCCGCCGCGCTGGGCATCGGAGCGGAGCTAATCCCGCGCGAGGCTCTGCAACGGCGCAAACAGGAACAGATCCATGAACTGGCCCGACGCTATCTGAGGATGATCAAACAGGCGCGCGAGCGCAAAGCAGGGAAATGATTCAGAGCCCGGTTAGTGGCACCGTGAGCGAGCCGATCATCCCCGATCCCGCGTCGCGCACCACAATTCTCACGGTCTCGGCCTGCGCCGACAGGGTCAGGGTTTTGTGCACGGGCAACCCGTCCGCTGTGAATTTCCGATAGGTATCGGCGAGCAGCTTCAGATCGATGGTGTCGAAAGGCGCCTCGAGTTCGTCTCCCCGCGAATCGCGCTGGGCGATCAACATGTCGAGATGCCCGACGTAGCGGTCGGCATCCTGCTTCAATTGCACGCCGTCGGGCTGGATGGTCACCTGCAGATCGAGCATTGCGGCGGACCGCGCGGCGTGCACGGTCAGGCCGAGCTCGGTCGCATCCATGGGGCTCCACAACGCGTCGTGCAGTTGCAGCAGGCGCTGCGCCTGATCCGGCGAGGCGGGCGGGATGTCGAGGTAGCCGCTGCGGTAGTGCAGGTTGACGTGCCCGCGCGCGGTTTCCACCTTGAGCTTGTGGAAGTCGCGCCCGCCTTTCTCATCGGTGGGATAGAATCCGATGGTGTAGGTCAGCGTGGAATCGGCCACCGCGTCGTGAATCGCTTTGGCGAGGTCGTTGGTGTTGTACCAGGCGCGCCCGCCGGTCTGATGCGCGATGTCCTCCATGGTCGCGTGGGCGGCGTTTTCCCGGCGCTCGGCGGCGCCCGTGCGG
>CAYVPZ010000328.1:0-5843 GCA_964453955.1 uncultured Solibacteraceae bacterium
CAGACGTTGAGCCAGGTCCTCTCCACGGATCCGCAAATTGAGGTGATCGCCACCGCGAGCGATCCCTTCGTCGCCGCGGAGCGCATCGGCGAACAGGTGCCGGACGTGATCACGCTCGATATCGAGATGCCCCGCATGGACGGGCTGACGTTCCTGCGGAAGATCATGAGCCAGCACCCCATCCCGGTGGTCATCTGTTCCAGTCTCGCCGAAGAGGGGGCCCAGAGCACGCTCAAAGCTCTCGAATATGGGGCAGTGGAAATCATCGCCAAGCCGCGGCTGGGAAGCAAACAATTCCTCGAGGAGTCGCGCGTGACCCTCTGCGAGGCGGTCCACGCGGCGGCGGCGGCGCGGTTGCGCGCGCCCGGTCCCAGCCGTACGGTTGAGCCGAAGCTCACGGCCGATGCCATTCTCTCCCGGCGCACGGGCGCCATGCTCGAAACCACGGAGAAGGTGGTGGTGGTCGGCGCATCCACCGGAGGAACCGAGGCTCTGCGGTCGCTGCTGGAAGTTCTGCCCCCGGATGCGCCCGGCATCGTGATCGTGCAGCATATGCCGGAGATGTTCACCCGCGCCTTCGCGGAACGCCTGGACGGCCTCTGCCGGATTTCCGTGAAGGAGGCGGAGGCGAACGATACGGTTCTGCGCGGGCGCGCGCTGATTGCGCCCGGCAACCATCACGTGCTGCTCAAACGAAGCGGCGCCCGATACTATGTGGACATCAAGGACGGGCCCCTGGTCTCCCGGCATCGTCCTTCGGTGGACGTGTTGTTTCGCTCGGCCGCGCGCTATGCGGGCTCCAATGCCGTGGGCGTGATCATGACCGGGATGGGCGACGACGGCGCCAACGGAATGCTGGAGATGAAGCAGGCCGGAGCCGTGACCATCGCGCAGGACGAAGCGACGTCGGTGGTTTTCGGCATGCCCAACGAAGCGATCAAGCGCGGCGCGGTGGATATCGTGCTGCCGTTGCCGGGGATCGCCGGATCCCTCCTCGCTCACGCGCGCTGAAGGCGCCCGGCTCAGAGCCATGGACCCGGTTCCGTCACGTTTGGCTCACGCCAAAGGGTTGTTCCACTTCAGACCCGGGAAGCGGCCGAAGTCCGCGTCCGAAGAGCAAAGCTCCGCTCCATGTTCGATAGCCAATGCGGCCAGGTGCGCGTCGGAGGTGAGATTACCGGCCGCGCCGAGGGGCAGCAGCAACTCGCGGAGCACGCGCAAGTGGCGTGGACCGGCGTGAACCACCGTGGCGGACGGCTGATCCAGCCAGCCGGCGATCACCGCGAACGCGGTCTCAACGGAAAGCGGGTTGCGAAACAAGCCCGGCCG
Organism: uncultured Solibacteraceae bacterium; assembly: GCA_964453955.1. GTDB lineage: Bacteria > Acidobacteriota > Terriglobia > Bryobacterales > Bryobacteraceae > CAWACP01. The sequence continues at coordinate 1,330 of CAYVPZ010000328.1, forward strand.
CGTGGTCAGCCGCAGGAAGGCGAGCAGGACGTTCCAGGAAAAGCCCACGGCTTCCGATCCAGAAACGGCCGACTCCAGCCACGGCTTCGCCTTACGGTGCAGCGGAGCATCCCGGTTTACGGCATAGATAAGGAGATTGGCATCCACAAGGATCATTTGCGCAGCGCCAGCTTCCGGCTGAGTTCCTCGTCTTCCATGGCTTCGGCGATGGCCAGCGCCTTATCCCATCGCAGGTCCTGACCAACTCCCAGTGAAAACGATTTCTGCACGAACCGTCTGGCGTGCCGGCCCTTTTCGCTGGCCACGCCCCTGCGCACGGACTCATTGAGCGCTTCCTTGAAGGAGATGCCACGCTCTCGCATCAGGGTCTGCAGCGATGCTTCGACGTCCGGGTCCAGAGTGACCGTCGTTCTCATATTGCAATCATAGCACCAACGATGTTGCTGTCATGATGCAGCTACCGGCCGGCCGCTCGGGCCCGCGCGCCCGCGCCGTCCAGAAACTTCCGCAACTTCCGTCCGAGCGGCTCCGGCGTCCGCGTCTCGCACTCCCAGACCACCAGCACGCTCCAGCCGGCCGCTTCCAGCGCGGCCACGTTGCGCCCGTCGCGCGCCGCGTTCCCGCCCCGCTTATTTGCCCAAAACCCGGCGTTGGTGGCGGGCTTCACGCGTCCGTACGGGCAATCGTGCACGTGCCAGAAGCAGCCGTGCACCAGGATCACTTTGCGGCGCGCGGGAAAGACCAGGTCCGGCTTGCCCGGCAGGTCCCGCCGGTGCAGCCGGAAGCGGTATCCCATTCGGTGCGCGATGGAGCGCACGATTTTCTCCGGCCGCGTGTCCGCGCCGCGGATGGCCGACATGTTCCGGCGGCGTTGTTCCGGAGTGAGGACGTCCGTCATGCCCGCTCAGCATCCTATGGTAGTACAGCGGAAAGTAAACCGTAGCGACGAAAACACGACGGAGACAAATGAAGGGCCCGTAAGACGGGGCTGCGAGAAATGATGGGCACGAGCAAACCGCGCGAAGTTCACGCGGGTCGAAACCCGAAAGGTACGAGCGAGGGTGCTCAGCAGCAAGTCCAGCAGTAGCAGATGAGGAGGAACAGCGAGCAGTAAAGGGTGCCCAGCACTAGCACCGGCCCCTGCGTTCTGTCAGTACGTCTCCATGCGTAAGTCGATCAACTCGACTTCAAGGGACACGTCTTTGGCAGAGAAGACAGAGAAGCGGTTATTGAAACCCAGATAGTATGTGCCCGGAGCGAGCGTGACATTGAAGGCATCCGTGGTCTTTCTTCCCTGGCTGCAGTACAGCACACGAGCCTGACGACCGTTGATCCAGTTGGCAAATTCGTCCTCCGTCGCGATGACGGCTTCGATATCGTTGCCCATTCCGCCAGACACACCGAAGCGTCCCATCACGCGGGCGTTCCTCATCTCAGGCGTGATTTCGAATCGATACTGCACGTATCCGCCGGGCCGCACGACTATCTGGCCAGAGGCAATCTTCTGCGTTTCCGGAACGTAGTGCACGCTGGATTCATGGACGGGGACAGCCGCTGGCATCGCGTCATCCGAGGCGCGCACCTTAGTTCGGTTACCATTCACAACGATGATTGCGGCGATGATAATGACCGCAAGGACGCCAAGCCATACCTGCCCCGATGTCCGCCGCGCCGGTTCCGAGGCGCGGGGCAAGTGCGGTGGAACGCTGGAACCGGCGTCAGCGCTGAGACGCGCCCGAACCTGCTCCCGGTACCGGTCTTCGGCCAGCCGCTGCCTCTCTTCGTCTTCGATCTGCTGTTTTCGCTCTGCTGGTACTTCCATGGATGCCGCCTGTGCTCTAAGGTTGAAACGGTCCACTAGAAGTATCGGGCGTCTGTGGCGGCAAGAGTAGGCCGAACTTCAAAGATCCACTCCCTGCGTCGCGGCGGCTGGCGCCGGAGGTCCATCAGCAACGGTAGCGGCGCGAACACCGACTGAACGGCATTCATTCCGTCTCCCAGGGGTTGAGAAGAGGGACACCGAGACCGGCGAAGTCCTTCACGTTCCGGGTTACGACGATAAGTTCGTGTTCAAGAGCGGTTGCGGCGATCGTTCCATCCGCCGTGCCGAGAGGAGTCCCTTTCAACTGGCATTCACCATCCAGAATTCCCCAACGGTTGCCCACGCTTTGGGTGACCGGCAGAATGCGTCCGCCAAACCGGGGCGCAAGGTCGTTTTCAAGCCACTGCTCCAACTCGTTGCGCCGTTTGCCCCGCAGGAAGAATGACAATTCCACGCCGCAATTCGCCGATCGATACGGCACTCAGATAGAGTGATTGTTCGTCCTGGGCGTAAACCCAGTTTCCGACGCGAGAATCGGGACGAGCGCGGATCAGTTCCGAGGGAATATTGGTATCGAGCAGAAAACCGCTCACGACAAGTCCACCGGGCGTCCGGTGGAAGGATTGCGGCTGAAATCGACGTCATCCGCCAGGCCCCTTACGGCCTCGAACACCTCCCGCACGCTCTTGCGTGGAAGATCGCTCCGCGGTTGATCCGTGGCCGGAAGATGAACAGCCTCTTCGAGCAAGCTCGCGGCATGCGCTTCAATTGCGCGGCCATGAGCGGTGGCCTGACGCGCAAGCTCGGCCTGAACCTCGGGTCTGATATCAACGGTTATCGTCATGGCGTTCCCCTCTATTAAGGTAATCTCCTTCCCGCACTCCTCGCCACCCTGCCTATTCCGACCTCGCCGCGCCCACCACCGCCGGCTTCGCCCGCGTCCCCGCACTGAACCGCTTCACCACGGCCACGCCCACAAATATGATGGCCATCCCCACCGCCTCGCGCGCGCCGAACCGTTCGCGATAAAACAGCCATCCGAGAATCACCGCCACCACCGGGTTTACATAATTGTAGATGCTCACCACCGACACCGGCAGCTTGTCCATCACATAAATAAACGCGCTATAACCGACAATTGACCCGAAAACAACCAGCCACGCCAGCGCCGTCACCCCGCGCACGGTCAAATGCGGCACATGCGGATGAATCAGCAACGCCGGAATGGCGAAGACCATCCCCGTGGCCAGTTGCTGCACGGCGCCGCTCACCACCGGATGCGCGGCCGTGACATAGCGCCGCTGCAGCACCGAGCCAACCGCCCACCCGCAGCAGCCGAACTGGAGCAGCAGAAACCCGCTCAACAGCCCGCCGTGCGCGCCGGTCCCCAACGCATCGCGCGACACCAGCACCACGGTTCCCGCAAGGCCCACCAGCATGCCGATGACCGCGGGCAGACGCAGCCGCTCGCCGCTCGGGAGCGCCGCCGCCACGCCGGTCATCCAGAACGGCCCGGTGGTGATGAAGACGCTGGCCATGCCGCTGGGCACCCACCCCTCCGCGAAAATCAGCGCGCCGTTACCCACCCCCAGCACAATCACGCCGTAGAGCGCGGTGAAAAACAGCTCGCGTCCGGATGGAATGCGGGCGCGCAACGCCCGCGCGGCAATCAACAGAATGGCGCCCGACAGCGTGAAGCGAAGGGAGATCAGCGTGGCCGGAGGGAAGCACTCCAGGGCCATGCGAATGGTCAAGTACGTGGTGCCCCAGAACAGGCACACCGCGCCGAGTGCAATCCACGCGCGGTATCCGGGGTGTTCCGGCAACATTCAGGGTAACATTGAGGTTTGATCGTCACTCTTACCGCAAATCCTGCTATTGACAAGACCGTAACCGTGGACCGGCTGGTGTTCGAGGACCGTGCCTACATCCAGTCCACCACGGAGTCGGCGGGCGGCCGGGGCATCAATGCCTCGCGCGTGCTGCATTCGTTCGGAGCCGAAACGCTGGCCATTCTGGTGTCCGGCGGCGCCGGCGGCGAGCGTCTGGAGGAATTGCTGGCCACGGCCGGGTTCCCCACCGAGGTGGTGCGGATCGCCCACGAGATCCGCAGCAATCTGACTATTTCCGACCAGCAGGGCCTCACCGTGAAGCTCAACGAGCTGGGGCCCGCCATCAGCGCGGAGGAGATTCAGGCGCTGGAGCGCGCGGTGGCCAACCACCTTGGCCGCGCCCAGTGGCTCATGATCTGCGGCAGCGTCCCGCCCGGCGTGGACCCGGCGTTCTATTGCCGGCTGATCGAAATGGCCCGCGCGCAAAACGTCAAGACGCTGCTCGATACCGATGGCGACGCGCTGCAGCACGGCATCGAAGCCGGACCCACCATGGTGAAGCCCAATCAGCAGGAGGCCGAGCGGCTGCTCAACCGCGCCCTCATCACGCGCCAGCACTTCCGGGAGGCGGTGCTGCGCATCAAGGCGCTGGGGGCCGAGTCGGTAATGCTTTCGCTCGGCAGCCGCGGCGTGGTGGCCACCAAAGACGGGCAGATCATCGAAGCAGTGCCGCCGAGGATCGACGCGCTGTGCCCGATTGGCGCGGGCGACGCCTCCGCGGCGGCCTTTGTCTGGGCGGACACGAACGGGAAGGATTTCGCGGAGTGTCTGCGCTGGTCGGTGGCGGCCGGCACCGCTTC